>CAZJNB010000052.1:0-9822 GCA_964547385.1 uncultured bacterium | reverse complement strand
TATTCGCCGAGGGCGAAGTCGCACATACCGATACGGAGGCCCGCGGCCGCGGCGAGCGGTTCCTCAGCACCTAAGGCGGCGCGTCGGGCGATTTCGCTCAAGAGGCGGTCGTCGCCGCCGACGCGGGCGTTCAGCGCGGCGAGGGTATCGCCTCGCCGGGCGACGTAGACGAAGTCGCCGCGGTAACGCGGGCCGCAGGAAACGACCGCCAGCGCCGCGGCGGCGAAAGCGAAGAAGAGCCGCCGGCTCACTACGGCGCCTCTACGGCCTCACCTTCGTGAACGGTGAGGATAGTTATTTTTTTATCGGGGAGGCCGTCATCGCCGCGGAGGGTGGTCAGGCCGGTGATGCCGGCGTAGTCCACCACGGCGTCGAGGCGTTCCTTTACCTCCGCGCCGCTCTGCGCGGGCGGCGAGAGGACGCCGAAGATGATGTTCGCGGCGTCGTAGGCCTGCGCCGCCAGGTAGTTGGGGAACTCGGCGGTTCGGCGACGATAATTTGCGACGAAGTTACGGACCGCGGGGGCGGGCGCGTCGGCGAAGAGGCCCGCGGTGAAGTACGCTCCCTCCACGTATTTCGAGCCGACGCGGATGACGCGGTTTTCGTTCCAGCCGTTGGCGCCGAGGACGTAGGCGGAGACGTCCGAGAACGTCAGCTGGGGAAGAAGGCGAACGATCTCGGTATAGTGGCCCGGGATATAGACGGCGTCGGGTCGGAGCCACTTCAGCTGTTTGGTAAAGGGCGAGTAGTTGACTTCGCGCTTATCGGGCTCGAGCGTCATATCGATGAGGGGGTATTCGACGGCGCCCGCGACTTCGCCGCCTTGGGCCTTTACGGCGTCCTCGAAGGCGTCGCGCAACTCCGCGCCGTAGGCGTTCGCGGGATAGAGGACCGCGAATTTTTTCAGGCCCAGGTGTCCGGTCGCGTAGGCGGCCATCGCCCGCGTTTCCGCCTGGCGGGTAAGGCCGTTTAAGTAGATAAAGCCGTTTAGCCGGGCGAGGGTCCCGTCGGTCGCCGCGGGCGAGAGGGCCGGGACTTCGTTGGTGCTGAAAAGCGGCGCCGCGGCGCGGACGTTGGCGGTGAGGGCCGGGCCGATGACGGCGATTACGCGCGCGGCGTAGATGAGCCGGCCGGCGGCGTCTACGGCGCCGTCGGCGGTGCCGCCGGTATCTTCGAACACGACCGTTACGGGCTCCGCGGCGTGCGCGCCGTTATATTCCTCGAGGGCCAGCTCGATGCCGGCGCGCATCACCGCGCCGTAGACCTCGTATTCGCCGGAGAGGGGGAGGAGAGCGCCCACGGCGTAGGGTTCCCGCCCCAATTTTTCCCGGACGCCGGCGATGAGTTCGGCGGCCTCTTTCCCCGCGGCGATGTCGCCGTAGCTCGTCGCGACCTCGTCCAGGATAACCACCGCCTTGGCGTAGTCGCCCCGCGTCATCTCGTGCTTCGCGAGTTTCAGGAGGACCGCCGCGGCCTCGGGCGAGTGATAGTAATCCTCCAACCTCTTGCGGAGATGTTCGGCGGTGAGGGCTTCGTCGGCGAGGTTGCCCAAGCCGCGGACGGCGCGGTCGTAGTAACGGGACTTTTCGCCGAACGAGACGACGCGGAGGAGACGCTCGAGGGACCGGTGGTATTCGCCCATACGGAAGAACGCCTGCGCCGCGAGGAACGTGGCGTCGTCCAGGTAGGGCGAGCGGGGAAAGCCCTCCTCGAATTTGGCCAAGACGCGCGCCGCGGCGGCGTATTCGCCGAGGGCGAAGTCGCACATACCGATACGGAGGCCCGCGGCCGCGGCGAACGGCCCGCCCGGCTCGCGTTCCAAGATGTCGCGGTAAAGGCGGGCCGCGCTTACGTAGTCCTTGTCATAAAAGTAGCGTTCCGCTCGTCCGAAGTCCGCCGTTACCTCGCCGGCCCGGGCGAGCGCCGCGACGGCCAGGCAACTGAGCAGGGTATAGGCCAAGAGATTTCGCCTTTTCATAACGCCTCCGCGCCAAATGAGGTTATATGCTATCACCGCCGGCCGTTCGTGTCAACCGCGCCGTCGATGTCCTTATGATGTGAATATAGGCAATCGATGTTGATAGGTAAAGGCTTTTATGCTATTTTAGGTATAAGGCAAGTATGGCGTTGAAAATATTTATCAAATATGTAGTCGTAGCCCTTACCACTTTTTTCGTAGCTTCCGCCGCGGCGGCCGCGACGGACCTACGGCTGCGGGTATATCCGAATCCATTCGCCGCGGGCCGGGTAAAGGCCGCCGTCGCGTATTACCTCCCGGCCGCGGGAACGGTATCGCTTTATATATACGACGTGGAGGGTGACCTCGTCCGGACGCTCGTCGAGGACCGGCCCCGCGAGCGGGGGGCCCACGACGGCGAGGAGTCCTGGGACGGCCGAAACGACGGCAACGCCTTTGTTGCCGCCGGCCCCTACGTTATCGTCCTGAAGGCCCGGCTACAAGGCGACGAACAGAGGGATACTTTCGTCGTTATCGTCACCAAGTAGAGGGCGAGGGCGTACGTTCGACGGCTAGCCGGATGCTTATCGACCTAAAACTCTACGCGAAAGTCTTTACGGCGTTTTTTTGCCTCGCGGCCGCGGCCTACGCCTATACCGAGCGGCTGGCGTTTAGCGACGCCCGCGCCGCGGCGTTGGGGGGCGGCCCGGCCCTGGACGCCGGCCTCTACGCGCTGGGGACGAACCCGGCGGCGTTGGTTTTTCTCCCTGCGATGCAATTCGGCCTAAACCACAAGGACTATCCGGTAGCGTATACGACGGCGGAAACCGTCGGCGCGGCTTTTCCCCTGGACGCCTATGGCACCGTAGCCGGCGGCTTTAAGACCGTCCGCATAGGAAAGGTCGAGGCCTATAATCCCCAAGGGCGGTACGTAGATACGTATACCTACCACGACGACCGGCTCGCCGTCGGCTACGGCGTCCGCCCCACCCGCTGGTTCGCCGTCGGCGGCGCCTTCAACTACGACCGTTACGTCACCTCTCCGGAACTACGCTTCCAAACGTTCGGCGCGGACGCGGGCGTGTATTTTCGGCCCCTCGCCTTTGACCCGCCTACGGAATACAAAGCGGGCGCGCTGGCGTTAGCCGCTACGCTCCAAAACCTGGCCGCGACGAGCGAATACGAGAAGAGCCGGAACGTAACCGCCGGCGTCTCGTGGGCGCGCGACGTGGGCCCGCATCGTTTGATGATAAACGTCTCGGCGCCTTTGGCGGAACAACCGGCGGTCGCGCTCGGCTGTGAATTCGTAATCGCTTCCGCCGTCGCCGTCCGCGGCGGCGTAACGGGGTCGCGGCCGGCGTTGGGTTTGGGTTTCAGCACCGACCTCTTCTCTTTCGATTACTGCTACCAACTCCGGGACCTCGGCGCCTACCACTATTTTTCGTTTTCGTTAAACCCGGGCCGGGACATCCGGGGCCGGAGCGAGAAGCGCCGGCAGACCGAGAAATGGGTCCGGGAAGGGCGAGCGTATTACGAGGCCGGGAATTACGAACTCGCCGCGGAACGGTTCGCGAACGTTTTAGATTGGGACCCGCACGACGCCCGGGCGCGCCAGTATTGGATACGGGCGAAATACCACGGCTATTTATCGGAGGGGCTCGCGGCGTTGGGAGATAAGGACTGGGAAGGCGCGCGGCGCGCGTTCCGGGCCGCGCTCGTCGTCGAGGCCGGCGACTTTCTCGCCACCGAATACCTTGCGCGCGTCGACCAATTGGAAGAGGAAGAGGAAGCGCGGCGCGCCGAGGCGGAACGGGTGGCGCAAGCGCTCGCCGAGGCGGAGACCTTGAGCCGGCGCGGCGCGTACCGGCGCGCGATGAGTATATGCGAAGATATACTGGCGGCCCACCCGGAACACGCGGAAACTCGGAAGCTCCTCGCGAAAGTCCGCCGTCTTTACGCCGCGAGCATCGCGAGGCCGCCGCCGGTAACGGCGCCGGTGGAGATCCCGCCGGAAGCGGTCGCCCGTTACCGGGAAGGTGCGGCGCTCCTAACACGGGGCGCCGTCGGCGAGGCGGTGGACACCTTGGCCGCGGTCGTGAGCGAATACCCCAGCTACGGCGACGCCCGCGCGAAGTTAGTAACGGCGTACCTCTATCAAGGGCTCGACTTCTACTCCCAAGGTTCTCTCGCCGCGGCGCTCCGCGTTTGGCGGCGCGCGCGGGCACTGGAGCCCGGAAACGAAAAGGTCAAACGGTATATCAAGAAGGCCGAGAGGGAAATTGACCAAATTCGATGACCACGAACGCCGACACAAATGAAAGCGGGAATTCGCGAAAAGGGTTGTGGACGCGCGGCCCGGTGGCGGTGTTATCGTCGCTCAGGACGAAAGCCGCTTTGGTAGCCGTTGCGTTTGTGCTTGCCCTCGTCGCGGCTATCGGCTTTATCGTCATCCGGCACGAGCGGTTGGCCCTCACGCGGGAAGTGGAACTACGGGTCCTATCGCAAGCGCGCAGCATCGCTGTCTCCTCCGAGCGGACGATGCTCGAGCCGGACCCCGAGCTCACTTTTCAAAAACTACTCCGGGAAATGATGGGACGCGACGCCGACATCGAGAGCATTATTATCGTCGACGCCGAGGGTAAAATCCTGGCCCACCCGCAGGTTACTAACATTGGGACCGTCTACCGGGCGCCGCGCGAGCTCAAGCCGGCGCTGGCGGAACGCTTCGTCGAAAGCGAAGAGATACTCGCCGAAGGCGAGAACGTCTTCTTGGTGAGCACGCCCATTACGCGCCTTTACGAGGGCGAAGTAATTAACATCGGCCGCGTCTACATTAAATCTTCGAAGGGGAAAATTGACCGGGCCATAAGCTCGGCGCGCGCCCAAATACTTACGATTGCCGTTATCGTAAGCCTTTTGGGCAGTGTAGCGGTGGTCATCCTCTCCGGTTTCATCACGACGCCCATAAAAAAATTGGCCCAGGGCGCGCGGCGTATCGGCGAGGGGGACCTTTCCGTCCGCGTCGGCATTAAGGGACGCGACGAGATAGGCCAGCTCTCCGCCACCCTCAACGAAATGGCGGGCCGTCTTGCGAAGGCGCGGGGCGAACTCGTAGAAAAAGAACGGATGGCCAAGGAGCTCGAGATCGCCCGGGAAATTCAGCAGAGCCTCTTGCCCCAGGAGTTCCCGGAGATAGAGATGGTGGATGTGGCCGCGGCGTGCGAGAGCGCCACGGAGGTCGGCGGCGATTATTTCGACCTCATCGCCATCGACCGGAAACGCGTCGGCGTAGTAATCGCCGACGTCGCCGGCAAAGGCGTTCCCGGCCTTTTGGTTATGGGCGTGGCCCGGAGCGTTATCCGCGGCCAGGCCCGGCAATACCTCTCGCCCCGCGAAGTGTTAATTAGAGCCAACGATATCATCGCGCCGGATATCCACCGGGGTATGTTCGTAACCGTTCTCTACGGCGTGTTGGACGTAGAGCGAAGGGCGTTCACCTTCGCCAACGCCGGCCACAACCCCCTAATAATCCTCAAGGGGGACGGGCCGGAACCGTATGAAATCATCAAGACGCTGGGGCGTCCCGTAGGCTTTATGGCCGGCGCGTTTTTCGACGACCGGTTGGTCGAAACTACCGTAAAAATAGGCGAGGGCGATACGATCTTCACCTATACCGACGGCGTCCTGGACGCGTTGAATAAAAACGAAGAGGAATTCGGGATGGACCGAATGTTAGAAGTCTTAGCGGAGAAACGAGGCGCGTTGGTCCAGGCGATCGTAGATGCCCTTTTGGAGAGAATCGCCGCGTTCGTGAAGGGGTATCCGCAATACGATGACATAACGTTACTCGCGCTCAGCTTGCGGCCGACGCCGGTGGCGTCGCTGACGCCCCCCGGCGGCGAGAGCGTGGCGTCGGCGCCCGACCTCCCGGCGGACGCCCTTTAAGGTTACTATGGCCGTACGCGAATATCGATTCCGCGTCAAAAGCTCCGTTTCCAATTTGGAGAAAGTCCGCCGGTGGGTGGCGAACATTGCGCGCACGTTAGGCTTCGACGAACGCGCCGCCTTCGGCGTGGAAATTTCGGTCTACGAAGCGTGCGCCAACGTCATCGAACACGCTTACAATAACACGCCCGGTAAATACATCGACCTGAAGATTGCCGCGACGCCGGGCAAACTGGTAGTAACTATTCGCGACCGGGGGGGCGCGTTTCAGCGGTCGTCGTTAAAGGAAATGGACATCGCGAAGATCATCGAGACCAAACAGGTCGGCGGCCTCGGCGTCCACATTATGGAAGCGTGTATGGACGAAATCATCTACCGGCGGGAGGGTGGCCGGAACGTCCTCGAGCTCGTAAAATATACGCGAGACGCGGCGCCGAAGGAAAAAGGCGGTCGTGCCTAAAGAACTGAAAATAGAACTCGCCGAGAAGACGCCCGACGGCATCTACGTATTCAAACTCGTCGGGTCCTTGGCGGTGGAAGGGGCCGCCGGTATCCAGGGGCTCTTCGACGTATGCGTGCGGGAAAAGGTCTACCGCATCGTCTTGGACCTCGCCGCGGTGAACTTCATCTCCAGCGCCGGTATGGGCGCTCTCCTATCGTCGGTGGGCGAGTTGCGTAAAAACAGCGGCGATATGATCTTCGTTAAGATGCAGGACAAGATAATGGGCGTTTTTAAGAATTTGGATGTCCTCGACTATTTTATCGTCGCCGACGACGTGGACCATGCGGTCGAACGTTTCCGCAGCGGGAAATTGCCGCGACCGCCGAGCCTGGAGGAGCTCACCGCCGCCGCGGCTTTGCCGCCGGTCTTTGAAGAGGCCGGCCAGACGCGCGCCCTCTTCTCCCTTATCGCGGCCTACGCCGATATCTTCGACGGCGACGCCGAACTCAGCCATAAGTTCTCGCAAGTCGTGGATATTACCGCTAATTACCTCGCCCTCAAGCAATGCGCTTTTATCCCCCTCGCCGACGAGTTAACGCCGGCCGCGACCGCCGCCGGCGGCGACGTCCCCCCGCCGACGCCGACGGTTATAAAGGTGTTGACTAAAGCCCTCCGGGGTAAAGAGATGGTCGCGGTGGAGCAGTTCCGCGGCCTTAATAAAGAAGTGGCGGCGTGGTTCGCCCACAGCGGCGCCCGTTTTCTTTTGCCGCTCGGGAGCGCGCCTTCGCCCGTAGCCCTGTTCGTCGTCAGCGATAAGAGAGACGGCGAACCAATATCCGCCGACGAGAAGCGAATACTCCGTTACTTGCGCACTTCCTTCAACCTGGCTTTGCGCACTTTCGCCCTCGAGCGTGCGGCGACGGTGGCGCCCGAAACCGAGCAGGAGTTCGAGCGTAAGCATATGGAATTGGAAACGCTCTTCGCGTTCGCCCGGGAATTAACCGGCGCGGGCGACACGGGCGAAATGTTACCTACTTTTCTAATGATGGTAACCGGCCAGTTCGGTACGAACCGAGCGTTGGCGTTGTTGGAAGATACCCGCGGCGACTTCGCCGCGAGCGCGACCCGCGGCCTGGGAACGGATGACCTGAGCCGCTTTACCCTTCCGCCGGTCGGCGTAGCCGCGGCGTTGGGCGCCGCGGGCGGCCCTACGACCACGAGCGAACTCGCGCTCGTGCTCGACGAAGCGCACCGTTCCCAACTGAAACCCTTCACCGACGAGGGCTTGGCCCTCTTGGCGCCGATGCGCTTTAAAAAACGCGTCGTCGGTATCGTCGCTCTGGGCGGGAAAATCTCGGGCCACGACTTCGACGAAAACGAATTCCGTCTCCTGGCCGCGTTGGCCGACTTGGCGGCCGTCAGCATCGAAAGTTCGCAGGTCCTTGAGAAAATTAAACACGTCTATTCGGGCGTTACCCGCGCCCTCATTTCGGCGATCGAGGCCAAAGATAAGTTCACCCGCGGCCATACCGAGCGGGTTACCCGCTACGCCGCGGCCTTGGCCGGCGAGCTCGGCCTGGACGAAGACGATAATCAAAACCTCCTCTTCGGCGCCGTCCTCCACGACATCGGCTATATCGGCGTCTCGGAAGAAGCCCTCCGTATGCCCAACGGCATATCCGAAGAACAGCTCAACGAGATACGCCGGCACCCCACTATCGGCACGCACATCCTCAAGGACATCCCTTTCCTCGAGCCAGCGCTCGCGGGCGTCCGCCATCACCACGAACATTTCGACGGCTCCGGCTATCCGGACGGCCTCGCCGGTGAGGAAATCCCCCTCATCGCCCGTATTATCGCCGTGGCCGACGCCTTCGACGCTATGACCTCGGAACGGCGTTACCGCGACGCCAAGACCCTCAAAGAGGCCGTCGGGGAAATAAAAAAGACCCGCGGCGTCCAATTCGACCCGGTCATCGCCGACGCCTTCATCGGACTTCTCGACAAAGGCCGGCTCAAGATAATTAAATCCAAAACGTAGTCGCGCGAGGTGTTGTTATGACGAAAAGAACCGCCGCCCTGTTCTTGTCCTTGGCCTTCCTTCTCTTTATCTCGTTCCTGGCGCCGGGCGTCCCCGCGGCCGACGACGATAAGGATAAAATCGAACACTTTCTCGACCGCGGCAACGAGCTCGCGCGCCAGGGCGACTACGACGGCGCCCTCTCCGCTTATAAAGACGTGTTAAGGCTCGATGAAAACAACGCCCTCGCGCACAACAACCTCGGCATCATCTATCGGCGCAAGGGGCTATACATCTCCGCGGTCGAGGAGTTCAAGGCCGCGCTCGACAACCTCCCCAACTACTTCAAAGCCTACAATAACCTCGCTAACGTCTACTTCGAGCGGGACTATTTCGACGAGGCTATTAAGTTTTATAACAAGTGCCTTGCGATAAAACCCAACTTCGCCGACGCCCACTGGAACCTCGCCCTCGCCTACGAAATGAAGGATGAGAAGACGCGGGCGCTGAGGCACTTTAAGAAGTTTGCCGAGTTGTCCGATAACGGCAGTTACGTCGCCTTGGCGCAACAACATATCGACAAACTCTCCGCTAAGCCGAAAGAACCGGAAGCCGCCCCGACGGCCGAAACTAACTTTGTCCACTGAACGCGCTGTCAAGACGTTTAGTATTTTCGGCGGCCGTCTCGCGGCAACGTTTATCGGCTTCGCCGCGGCCGCGGGCCTTCCCCTCGCCGCCTCCGGCGCGCCGGCCGCGGAGGGCCCGCTCGACGCTTTCGCGGCCGCCGAGGAATACGCGCCGACGCCGGCGGCGTCCTACGCCGTAGTGATCGACGCCTTCGCCGACAGCGGCGAATACCTTCCGTTTCCCGTAGCCGAAGTCCCGTTCGACGCGTGGGCCGAGGCCGGCGACCGCTCTCCTTTCCTGCCGCTGACGCCGACGGACGAGGCTGGGACCTTCGATGCCCTCGCCGTCCTCGGCGACGAGCTGGAGCACTATAGCCGCGCGTCGCTCTTCGGCGGCGGCTACGGCCCCGGCGAGAAACGTTGCGTCATTTTGATGTATCATCGTTTTCGCTCGGTGCCGACGAACAAATACGAGGTCTCCTACGCCGACTTCCGCGCGCAACTGGAATACATCGCGCGCAACGGCTACGAGGTCATTCCCATCGGCCAACTCGTCGAGGCCCTCCACGAACAGGAGCCCGACCTCTTGCCGCCGCGGTCCGTAGTTATTACCATCGACGACGGCTATCGCTGTATCTACGACTTCGCCTGGCCGCTCCTCTCCTCTTTCGGCTTTCCGTTCGCCTTATATATCTATACGGATTACGTAGCCGTGGGGGGGTTGTCTATGAGTTGGCGCGAGCTCCGCGACCTCGCCGCCGACGGCCTCGTCACCATTGGCGCCCACTCCATAAGCCACCCGAACCTTGCCAACCCCCGGCGGGCCGTCGGG
>CAZJNB010000051.1:0-9844 GCA_964547385.1 uncultured bacterium | reverse complement strand
GGGGGGGGGGGGGGGGGCCGGGGGGTTTGCCGGAGTGGACGGCGGCGCCGGGCTCGTAGGTGCGGACCACGCTCGCGGCGCCGCGCACCGCCGAAAGGACGACCGTCGGCACGTCCCGCAACTCTTCGCGGCCGTTCATCCTCGCGAGCACGTCGTAGCCGTCGACGCCGGGCATACGGAGGTCGAGGATGACAAGCGCGGGCGCGGGGTAGCGGCCGCGGTCGTCGTAGGGCGGTTCGCCGAAGAGGTAGGCGAGGGCCTGGGCGCCGTCGCGCGCGACCTCGAGCCGGGATGGCAACTTCGTCTTCTTAAAAGCCCGCGTTATCAACTTGACGTCGTCGTCGTTGTCTTCTACTAGTAGTATCGTCTTCTCGCTGCCGGCCATACGTTACCCTTTTCCCTCAGCCTCCGCCGCCACAAGTGGCGGGCCCAACTCGAAGAAGAACGTCGCGCCCCGGCCGGGTTCGGACTCGTACCAGATGCGGCCGCGGTGGGCCGCGACGACCTTGCGGGCGCTGGCGAGGCCGATGCCGGTGCCGGCGTATTCGTCGCCGCCGTGGAGCCGCTGGAAGATGTCGAAGACCTTCTTCTGGTATTTCATATCTAAGCCGATACCGTTATCCTTGACGCTGAATACGTATTTGCCGTCGTCCTCGCGGCAGGCTATTTCCACCTCCAACGGAACGTCCGCCCGGCGGTATTTAATAGCGTTACCCAAGAGGTTGTGCCACAGCACCAACAAGAGCGATGGGTCGCCCGATACCGTAGGCAACGACTCGGCGACGGCGACGTGGCCGCCCGCGGCCTTGAGGCTCGCGCGTAAGTCCTCGAGGCTGGTCGCGACGAGCTCGTTCATATCCACCGGCTCGAAGGTGACGCCCCGGCGCCCGAGGCGCGAGTATTCGAGCAGGTCGTTGATAAGGCGGTCCATCCGCGTCGCACCGTTCACGACGCGTGTTAGAAAGTCCCGGCCGTCCTCGTCGAGGTCGCCGGCGTGGTCCTCCAGGAGGGCGCGGGAAAAGCCCTCGATGGAGCGCAGCGGCGCCCGGAGGTCGTGTGATATCGAATAGGCGAAGGACTCCAGCTCCCGGTTCTTGGCCTCCAACGCCGCGGTGCGTTCCCGCACGGTGTTGTGGAGGGCCTTGTTGTGCGCGACGATCTCTTCCTCCAACGCTTTTCGCTCGGAGATGTCCGTCAATACGGAACACCGGACCGCCCTTTCGTCAAACCACGGGACCGCCTTACTATTCACCGCGAGCCACCGGCCGACCTTCTCGTTGAAGGACTCCCGGCTATAGGTTGCGCCGTCATCGGCCGCGAACATCTCCTCGAGGTTGCACCCGCGGCAGGGGCCGTCCAGGCCCCATATCGCCCGGTAACATTTCGCCTCGACGAGCCCGGCGCCGAAGGCGTCCTCCGCGGCCTTGTTGACGAAGAGGACCTCCCGGCTCGCCGGGTCTACGACATAGACCGAGTCCGGCATATTGTTGAAAACGTTCTTGAGTATCCATTCCTGTTTGTGTAAAACCTTTTCCTGGCGGCGGCGCTCGGTTAGGTCGCGGATTATGACGAGCTCCGCGGGCCGGCCGTTGTATTGGATTAGAGTAACGTTGAACTCGACCGGAATCTCCCGGCCGTCGCGCGCCAGGCCCACCGACTCGTAGACCGGCGGCACTTCCTCGCCCGCCAACCGTCTCTTATACCGGGCCAATACGCTTTCTCGCACGTGCGGCGCGAGGAAGTCGGAGAAAGGCCGCCGGCGTAGCTCCTCGGGCGGATACTCGACCGTCTGGGCGAACTTGGCGTTGAAGAACGCCAGGACGCCGTCCTGGATAATGACGACGCCGTCTTGTAATTGTTCAACGACGCCGCGGTATTTTTCCTCCGACTCGCGGAGCTTTTTCAACGTCCCGGCGAGCTCCGCGGTTCGTTCCCGGACCCGTTCCTCCAACTCGTCGCGGCCTCGCCGGAGGGCCTCCTCGGCCCGCTTGCGCTCGGTAATGTCCCTTAATATGCCGAGGGCGTTCCACTCGCCCTTGACCTTCAACGCCGATATCGACAACTCTACCGGAAACTCGACGCCGTCTTTTCGCAAGGCCGTTACTTCCAGCGTCTCGTCCACTACGGGCCCTTTACCCGCTTCGCGGAACGTTCGCAAACCCTCCTCGCATTGGGAACGATAGTTCTCCGCGACGAGGACGTCGTGGAGGCGTTTCCCTAAAATCTCCTCCGCGGCGTAGCCGAAGATCGACGTCGCCGCCTCGTTCCAATACGAGATACGGGCCTCTCGGTCCATCATAATAATCGCGTCGTTGGCCGCGGCGCCGATCTGGCGGAACTTCTCTTCGCTCTCACGCAACGCCGCCGCGGCGCGTTTGCGCTCCGTTATGTCGCGTATGATCGTTATGACCCGGTAGACCCTACCCTCGGCGTCAAAGACCGGAATCTTCCGTCCCTCGGTCCATATAACGTTGCCTTCGATTTCGTTGTATCCCTCGGTCACCACCGGTCCCCCGGTCTCGAATACGCGCGTGTATTCTTCCCGCGTCTCGGGCCGGCAAAAAGGACACACGTCGAACAATTTATCCCCCAGCTTGGGATTTATGCCTAACTTCATAACGGCCTTCACAAAAGCTACGTTGAAGAGGACGAGTCGCATATCCCGGTCCACGACGTGAATAAAATCGGTAGTCCCGTCGATCGTCGTCCGGTAACGTTCCTCACTTTCCCGTAACGCTTGCTCGGCTCTTTTGCGTTCGGTAATGTCCTCGCCCGAGCTGAGGGTCCCTATGATACGGCCGAGGCGGTCCCTTAATACGGTGTTATGCCAGGCGATAATCTTCTCTTCACCGCTCGCCGGGAGGACCGCGTTTTCGAAATACTCGGCCGCTTCGACTTCCCCCGCCATCAACTTCGCGAATACGGCCCGAACGTCCTTCTCGAGGCGCGGCGGCAAACATACGTCGAACCAATTCCTCCCGACGAGCTTCTTTTCCTCGCGACCTAAGAGGTCACACCCCTTTCTATTAATAAGCGTAATTTTACCCTCGGCGTCGAGGGCTAGTATTATCACGCCGACGACGTCGAGATAGGACCGCGCCCGGTCGCGTTCCCGCCGGAGCGCCTCCTCCGCGCGCTTCCGCTCGGTTATGTCCCGCGCCACCGACATAACGGTGGGACGGCCGCAGTAGTCGAAGAGGTGGGCGTTGATCTCTACCGGGACCGCCTCTCCCTCTTTGGGAATCAGGGCCGATTCGAAGATGGCGTAGTTGTCCTTCCGCAACTTCTCGGCCAACGCCGTCCTGCTTTTCACTTTCGCGGGCGCGGTAACTTCCGCGGGCGACAGGCCCAGGAGCTCCTCTCGCGTGAGGCCGAGGCGCCGGCACGCGACGTCGTTGACCTCGATGAACGGCCCGAGGCCGCCGTCGTCCTCCAGGCAGTGGACGAAGACGGCGTCGTCGCCGCCGTTGAACAATACGCGGTAACGCTCCTCGCTCTCCCGCAGTCCCTCCTCGGCGCGTTTACGGGCGGTGATGTCCTCGAGCACGCCGTCGAAATAGGCGACGGCGCCGCCGTCATCGCGGAACGCCCGCGCCGAGAGCGAGCCCCAGAACTCGCTTCCGTCCCGGCGCCGGAAGAGGGCTTCGAACGCCTTTACCGCTCTTTGGCGGTTCATCTTCTCCACGAAGCGCGCGCGGTCGTCGCCGTCGGCGTAGAGGTCGACGACGCGAACGTCCGCCAGCTCCTCGGGCCGCTCGTAGCCGAACATAGCGGCGAGGGCCGGGTTCCCGGAGACGACGCGCCCCTCACCGTCGGCGGTCGTTCGAAAAACCCCTACCGGCAGGTTCTCGGCGAGGCTTCGGTATGCCTCCTCGCTTCGGAGAAGCGCCTCCTCCGCGCACTTCTTCTCCTCGGCCAAGCGCCGGCCGGCGCGGACCTGCTCGATCACCAGCGGTAAAAGTTCTAAGTACCCTCCCTCCACGTCCTTCACGACGTAATCGGCGGCGCCCAGTTTTATCGCCTTCGCCGCGGTCCTCTCGTCGCCGGCGCCCGTCACCATTACGGTAGGCGGGAGGCGGTCCCGAAAGCTCAGGATGCGGATTACCTCCAGGCCGCTGTGGACCGGCATCTTCTGGTCGAGGAGGAGGAAGTCGTAGGCGGCCTCCTCGAGCATCGCGAGGCCCTTGCCGCCGTCCGGCGCGACGTCGACGGCGTAGCCGTCCCGCTCCAACTTCCGCTTTACCAGGCGGGCCAGGCCGGCGTCATCCTCCATATAAAGGAGACGTATCGCTTTACCCTTCGTCGCCGCGGTCACGCCTCCTCCGGGACCGTTACGACCGAGAGGAACAGCCCGAGGTTGCGGACCGCCGCCGCGAAGCGGTCGTAATCCACCGGCTTCGTAACGAAGACGTTACAGCCGAGGTCGTAACACCGCTCGACCTCCCGGGCGTCGTCGGTAGTAGTCAGGATGACGACCGGGATCCGCTTCGTCCGTTCGTCGGCCTTCATCCGCTCGAGGACCTGATACCCGTCGACGCGGGGGAGCTTCAAGTCGAGTAGGACCAAGAGCGGCGAGGCCGGCGCGGCCGTCTCGCCGTCGCCGTCGCCGAAGAGGTAATCGAGGGCTTGCCGGCCGTCGCCGAGGATTTGGATGTCGTTGGATATCTTCGAACGGCGGAGGTTCTTCTCGATAAGGCGGGCGTGGCCGGCGTCGTCCTCCACCAAAAGGATCGTTACCTCCCGCGTATTAGGCATAGTCGGCTCCTTTCCCGTTTCCGTTCGGGATCGTGAACGCGAACGTCGTCCCGACGCCCGGCTCGGACTCGCACCATATCCGGCCGCCGTGGCGGCGCACGAGCGAGTGCACGTAGGCCAGGCCCATCCCCTCGCCGGGTACCGACCGCTCGCCGACGCGGGCGAACGGCTCGAAGACCTTCCGCAAATCCTCCGAGGCAATCCCGCAACCGTTGTCGCGGACGCGGAAGGTTACTTCCTCGTGGTTCGTCTCGCCCGAGACGTCGACTTCGCCGGGGCGCGCGGGGTCCAGATAGAGGACGGCGTTCGTCAAAAGGTTCGCCATAATCTGCTCCAGCGAGGTCCGGTCGGCGGTAACGGCCGGCAACGGCCCGCACGTTACGGTTACATCTTGCGCCTCGAGCTGGTAGGCCAACGTGCGCAGCGTCTTTTCGACGAGCGCTTTCGTGTCCACCCGGGCGAAAGTCAGCTCGCGGCGCCCGAGCCGAGACAGTTTCAGCATCGCTTCGATGAAGCTGTCCATCCGTTCCACCGACGCGTCGATGAAGCCGAGGGCCTCCGGGATGTCCTCCTGGAGGGCGGCGGCCGCGGCCGCGCTTTGCGCCTCCTCCAAACGGCCCAGGCCCTCCGCGACCGCGGGACGGACCGCCGCCACCGCGGCGCGGAGCTCGGCGGCGTAGCCCTTGAGGTTGATGAGCGGCGCGCGCATATCGTGCGAGACGAGGTAGGTGAACGTCTTGAGTTCTTCGTTGGCCCTCTCCAAGGCCGCGGTCCGTTCCCGGACCTTATCTTCCAACTCGTTATGGGCCCGCCGCAACACCTCCTCGGCCCGTTTCCTTTCGGTTATATCCCTCGTCGTCGCGATAAAGGCCGTAGGCTTCCCTTCGGCGTCCCGGAGCAACGTCGCGTTCACTTCGCCGAAGCAAGAGGCGCCGTCTTTTCCCAGAAACGTAAGTTCCAAGTTCCGGATGCCGCCCTCGGCGATAGCGTTTTGAAATTCGGCCGCGGCCTTCGCGTGGACCTCCGGCGCCAGAAACTCGAAGAAGTTCCTCCCCACGAGGTCCTCGGCGCGCTCGAGGCCGTGGAGCGCCGCGGCCTGGGGAGACGCGTAGGTTATCACGCCGTCGAAGTCCGTCGTTGTTACCCCTCCCGGCATCGTCTCCACGAGCTTCCGGTATTTCTCCTCGGACTCACGCCACGTCTCCTCGGCCCGGGCGCGTTTGTTGGCCGCGAGCTGGGCCAAGACGCCCGCGACTATGAGGGCGGCCATAAATGGTAAATGCTGCCAGAGCTCGGCCGAAGTGGGCGCGAAGAGCGCCCCGAAGAAACCGCGCTCTTTTAATACCAAAGAACCGCCGAAGGCGTATAACAGCCAGTAGAGCGCGGCGATGACGAAGCCGAGGACGACGTACAAATATCCTCTCAGCACGTTACGCGAGCGATACTTCCGTTCCGGCGACATCAAAGGCACCTCCCGCCAGCGGTTCCCCGTCGCGAGCGGTTACGTCGGGCCGACTCGCCGCCGAGCCGTCGGCGCCGCGGCGCGTAATCCCCGCGGGGCGTTACGACGTAACGTCCGCACTTCATCGCGATATCTCAACCTCCGGCAACATCCAACTCTTGGCCCCCCGAACGTAAGCGTTCGCCGCCGAGGGGACGCCATACTAACGGCGCCCGCTGTCAACTTCTGTCAGTCTCGGAATCGCTTTCGTAAATTTTTCCCGACGCCGACGCCCTTCCCATAGGAATCAGCCGTCCGCGAGACACGTTAAAAAACAAAACCGGCCGTCCGATAAACGAACGGCCCCCCGGCCGCCAGGCGCCCAGTTACCCTCCCTTCCCCGCGTCGGCGGCGACTAATAACACCTAATATATCAGTTGATTACAACCTATCCCCGGCCGCCGGCCCATTTGGCACCGCGGTTGCGGTTTATATAGGCGTGAACGCTAACGGCCAAATAAAAGGGAGACTTTTCGAAGAAAGGAAAAAAACGATGAAAATCGTAGCGGCGGTAATAACGATAGTGATAACGGCCGCGACCGCCCACGCCGGCGACGCGTTCGTGTTCCCCTCGGTGGGGTTCGTTCACTACGACGCGGCCGATGTGGACACTTATTACAACTATCTGGCGGCGGTGCCGGCGTTCAACTACGCCGACGGCGGCCGCTTCACCCGGGCGCCGCTCCCGTGCGATGACCCGTCGGCGTCGACGGCATCGGCCGAGGCGGCCGCGCGGGCGACGGCGCTGGTCGTCATCGGCGGCCCGGGCGAAGGAGACGTCGCGACGGCGCGCGCGGCGTTCGGCGTCTCGGCGGCGAACGTAGCGCGAGTTGACGGCGACGTCTTCGCCGTGGCCGCGGCGCTGGCGGCGAGCTGGGCGCGCGCCGCGGACGTCGTCGTGGTTCCTTACGTGGCCGACGCAGACGCGGCCTCCCGGGCCGGCGCGGCCTGCGCCGCGGCGCTTGCGAGCACCCTGAACGCCCCCCTCCTCTACACCTATCCGAAGCGGACGCCCTACGAGACGCTCGCGGCGCTCCGGCGCCTCGGCGCCCGCAACATCTACTTGGTCGAAGTGGGCGTGAGCTGTGATGACGGCGCCGAGGGCCAGCTGGCCGAGGACGGCCGCTACGTCAGCCGTGCGTTCGGCGACGCCGCCGCGGTAACGTCGTTCATCTCGAGCCGGCTCCGCCGGGACCGGCGCTGCGCTTGCGCCGACGGCGCGTAGGCGGGCAAGCGACGCCGCGGAGGATAAACGGGAAGCCCTAAGACTTCGGGAAGGAGAACTACGATGGTTACGAAAGATTGCGGAAAAGATTGCGCCGGCGCGTGTAGCGCGCGGGGGTGCCACTATCTCCGCGAACTGGATGACGGCCGCGTTGTAACCGTCTCGTGTGCCGGGAGCTGTTACGGCCGGTGCGTGGGGCGGCTGGAGGTACCGAGCGGCGCCGTTACGCTCGCGCCGGCGCCCGACGGCGGCGCGAGGGCCGGCCAGGATACGCGCGCCACCGTTCGCTCCAAGGAGCTATACTGGGAGGACGGGCCGGAGACGCCGGCTAACAAGGCGGAGACGTTCCGCGCATCCTGCCTCGTCGCCTGTATCGTGGGGCACAACGTCGAGGGCGAGGGGGGCCGCGGCGAATGCCTCGGCGCGTGTTTGGGGATGTGCGAGGGCGTCGCGACGGTCCAGGAGCTTGTCGCCGCGCCGCCTTACAAATACCCGGCGAAGAAGATCAAGTAGGCGACGACGGCCGGCGCGGCGCCGGGCGTGATGCCCCGCGCGTCGCCGAAGAACGAGCCGTCGAGGTAGATGTCGCCGTCGTCCTCGACGCGGCCGCGATACGAGCCGTCGAGGTAGATGTCGCCGTCGCCCTCGACGCGGCCGTAGTAGGAGCCGGCGCGGTAGATGTCGCCGTCCTCTTCGAGGCGGCCGGCGTAGGAGCCGTCCACGTAGATGTCGCCGTCGTTCTCGATTGCGCCGCGATAGGAGCCGCCGATATATACGTCGCCGTCGTCCTCGACTCGCCCTTCATAAGAGCCGCCGATATATATATCCATATCGGCCCAAGCGGCGGCGGCCAATGCCGCGCCCAAGGCCGCACTCCATATAATACACCTTATGATATAGCTTCCGCGAAGCACTTTTTCACCGCCGAGCGCTAAGCCGAACGCGGCGTCACCGCGTCTCACGGAAGTCGCGGCGCGCGCGCTCCCGGTCCGACAGATACCGCCGGCCGAAGCGCCACACCTTCGCCGGGACCTCCGCGGTGTTTTCCCATACGAGCTTGGGCGACGCCGGGCCTTCCCGGGGGATGAGGCCGGCGCCGAACTGGAAGAGCACGTTCGCGTTCCACGCCGCGAGGAGCGCGACGACGACGAACGCGGTCCACGTCGGCAGCCTCTTCGTGAGGGCGGCGAAGGCCGCGGCCAGGCCGAAGGCGAGCAGGGGGTACGTCCCGATGAGCATCCGGCCGCCGAACGACGAGCCTTGCCACCAGCACCACCACGCGGCGACGAAGTAGACCTGGGCCGCAAAGCACGCCGCCGCGGCCGCGGCCAGGAAGCGGTCCCGCCGCCAAAACAGCGCCAGCCCCGCGACGGCGAGCGCCAGCACCGGCGTCCAGAGAAACGCGCCGTGGAACGTCGAGAAGAGGACCCGGCCGACCTCGGGCCTCGTCCAGCTGAACGCGTATTCGGCTTCGTAGCCGGTGCGGAAGAACGAGCCGTTGATGATACGCCAGGCGGCGAGCTGGGGCGTGAACGCTACCGCGGCGGCGAGGAGCATCGCCGCGAGCTGGCCGAGGGCCTGGCGGCGCGCCGGGCCGCCGCGCCGCTGGTCGGCTCGCCATATCGCGCCTACGTATTCGGCGACGGGGATTAACAAGAAGAACGCGTTCTGCGTCCGCGCCATCGTCATCAACGCCGCGACGGCGCCCAGCGCAACGGCGGGGATATACCGCCGGCGGCCGCGCGTCTGATGCCATATAAAAATGAACAGCGCCACCGCGAAGAAGGAGACGCCGTGGGCCATCGTCGGGTGGAAGTAGGCGTAGGCCGGCAGGCTCGTCGCGAGCCACAGCGCCAGGACTGCGGCCAACGCGACCGGCTCCCGGAAGTAGCTCGTCAACAGCTCGTATATGAGCAGGAGGCCGGCGAAGACGTAGAGCGCCGTCGCGAGGGCGACGGCCCATAGGTATTGGCCGGCGAAGCCGTCCGCGCGGACCGCGTAGCCCCGCCGCGCCAGCGCCCCCGAGACGGCGTGGACGGGAACGTAGTAGGGCGCCCACATCGCCGCGGCGCCGATGGGGAACTTGTTTGCGAGCGGCCGGCCCGCGGCCAGCTCCCGCGCGGCCTTCTCCCGGACCTTCTCGTTCGCGAACGGGAGCTCGTCGTCGAGGGTGAGGTCGCCGTCGAGGAGGGCCGAGCGGAGGTGGGCGAGGTAGAAGAAGCCGTCGCCGCGCGTCGCCGGGTTCACGAGCGGCAGCGTCAGCAGGAACGCCGCGACGAAGGCCCAGATATATCTCTTCTTCTCCACCGGCTCGCCGGTCATACGCTCGGCGCGCGTAGCGTCGGAGTTAGAATACCACAACG
>CAZJNB010000050.1:0-10056 GCA_964547385.1 uncultured bacterium | reverse complement strand
CGCTGGGGCCGGCGCCGATAACGGAGAAGACGTGCCGCCGGTGCCACGACGCCGAGCGGAGCCCGGCGTTCGATTACCAAAAATACTCCGCCCGCGTGACGCATTAAAAAGGCGGGCCGCCGGGCCCGCCGTCGTCGTTCTACAATAGGTCCGGTCGCTTCTCCCTCATCAACTCCACCGCGCGGCGGACTTCCTGGCCCGCGCCCTTCGGATATATCAGGACGGCGTCGCCCGCGTCCACGACGACGACGTTGTCCGCGCCCAACAATATCACCGGCCGGCGGCCGCCGGCCAAAATGACGTTGCCGACGCCGTCGAGGGCGTAGACCTCGCCCCGGGTAACGTTGCCCCGCGCGTCCGCGGCCAACACCCGCGCCAGCGCGTCGAAGGAGCCGATGTCGTCCCAGCCGCAGTCCGCCTCGACGACCTCGAACGTGCCGAGCTTCTCCATAAAGGCGTAATCCACCGACGTCGCGGTGAGCCGGGCATACGCCTTAGCGATGTCGTCACCGCCGGCGGCGAGCGCCTCCCGGAGCCTTTCCACCGCGCCGTATTCACCCGGGCACCGCTCGCGCGCGAGCTCGAGGAAACGGTCCGCCCGCCATACGAACATGCCGCTGTTCCATAAATAATTCCCGCCCGAGAGATAGGCGCGCGCCGTGGCCGCGTCCGGCTTCTCGGCGAACGAAAGGCCGGCGTGAACGTGCGGCTCCTCGGCGCCCAGTTCCTCGCCGCATTGGATATAGCCGTAGCCGGTATCGGCACGCGTCGGCCTAATGCCAAAAGTTACCACCGCGCCGCCGGCGGCCCGGGCGAAACCCGCCGCCAGCGCGGCCCGAAACGCCTTTTCGTCCGCGACGGCGTGGTCCGCGGGAACGACCAACACGGTCGTATCTTCGCCGAGCCGCGCCGCGGCCTCCAACGTTCCCAAGACACAGCACGGCCAGGTATTGCGGGCCGCCGGCTCGGCGAGGAAGTTGTCCAGCGGCATATCCGGTAACAGCGGCCGGGCGTCGAGAAGGATATCCTCCTCGGCGACGACGAATATGACGGAGGGGTCCGCCAGCGGCACAAGCCGCGCGTACGCGTCCTCCAACAGCGTCTTATCGGTTACCAGCGAGAGGAGCTGTTTAGGTCGGTTCTTCCGGGAGAGGGGCCACAACCTGGTTCCGCGGCCGCCGGCCATAATTAGGATCGCTCTTCGGGTGGACATAGGACCTCCCCTAAACTTCGATATGGGGCTCGAGAAGCGCATATAACTTTACGAAGTCGTCCGGCGAAAAGCGCTCCGCCCGGGCGTCGGCGTCGAAGCCGGCGGCGCCCAGCTTCGCGGCTATCTTCTGCGCCCCGCCACGGCCCGAGCCGAGGAAAGACGCCAAGCGGTTACCGATTTTCTTGCGGCGGCCGCCGAAGACGAAATCCACGAAGGCATCGAACAACTCCGGCCGGCCCAGCCCCGCCTCCGGCGCCTCGTAATAATAGTAGTTCACGAGGGCCGCGTCCACCTTGGGCCGGGGTTCGAACGCCGTCGCGGGGACGACGAACGCGAGCCGCGGCTCGCCCCAAAACTGCATCTTCACCGAGAGGGCGCCGTAATCCTTGCCGCCGGGGCCGGCGCAGATACGCTCGGCGACCTCGCGTTGGAGCAATAGCGACCACCGCGTGAGGCGACGGCGATGTTCGAACAATAGCCGCAAGAGCGGCGCGGTAAGGTAGAAGGGGATGTTTCCGACGACGACTACGCGCCCCTCCGGCGGCAACAGCTCGTCCCAATCGACGTCCAAGATATTGGCGTGGACGACCGTCAAGTTGTCGTAATCCGCGAACGCCGCGGCGGCGGCGTCGGTATATCGCTCCTCGATCTCCACCGCTATCACCTTGGCCGCGCGGCGCACGAGGTGTTGCGTCAACTCGCCGCGCCCCATCCCGATCTCGAGGACCGTCTCGTCGGCGGCGACCGCAGTCGCGTCCGCGACGCGCCGCAAGACCTCGTTGTCCGCGAGGAATACCTGCCCTTTGGGCGCGCGCTTCCTCACCGTACGTACGTCCCGGTCCTAAGCGTAAAGGCCGCGGCCTTGAAGTTAGCATCGTACCGGAGCAAGGTCTCCAACTGGGCCCGCGCCGCCGCCGGGCGCCCGAGCCGTTTATAACATTCCGCCAACAGATACCGCGTTAAGGAAGCGGTAGGGTCGAGACGGAGCGACGTTTCGAAAAACGGCGCCGCACGCCGATAGTCGCCGCGAAGATAATAGACGGTCCCGACGTTATGTTGGACGAGGTTGGAGCGCCAGCCTACGCGAGCGGCGACGCGGAGGTATTCCTCGGCCCGCCGCTCGTCGCCGCGGCGGTAAGCCTCGGACATATTATAGAAGAAGTTCCCGATGGTGCTCTGCGCCCAGGCGTCGAGGTACGTCGTCGCCGGCACTACGCCGCGGTAATAATAACGGCGCCAGAGGTCGGCGCGCGCCGCCGGCCCGCCCGGCCGCACGAGGCGATAGACCAAGCCGTCCTCGGCAAGGCCGTATCCCCACAGACGAAAATAATCGTAGGGATATAAAAAATAATAATCCCGCCGCGGGTCCGCGACCACCGCGTTCAGGATTTGGTAATAGCGCGTCGCGACGTATTCATTCGGCGCGTGCTCGAGGTCTTCCCCGGCGAAGTCGAAGATGTTGAGGTAATTCGAGTTCCCCGTCGTGTCGACCAAGGTGATGTCGGCGCGGGCGTATTCCAACGTCGTCAGCGCCTCGATGCCGCCGGTGCCGCCCGAGTTCTCTTCGCCGAGAAACAACATATCCTCGTATCCGATGGAACGTAGTTGGTTCGCGGAGAAGTCCCGGGCGTAGGGGTAATAGGTCCGGTCGGCTCGGTAGAAACGCGCCGGGATGGGCGCGAGCGCGACGACGAGCGCCGTGGCCGCGAACGCGTAAGCCGCCGCCCGCCGCCGGCGGGCCAAGGCCGCGGTCCCCCAAGCGACGGCGACGCCGATGCACACGGCCGTCAACATATAGAACGTAAAATACCACGCGCGAAAGCCGAACGAAGGATAATTCACCGTCAAGAAAAGGGTGAAAGCGGCGAGCAATACGAAGTAGACGAAGTCGCGCCAACGCCGCCGGGCGAGGCGAAAGGCCCCGACGGCCGCGACGGCGACGCCGAGCCAAGTGAATTGGTCGAGGTAGAGCCACGCCGCGCTCTTCACCCGCCAAATGATTACGGCCCACGGCGCGCTGAACATCTGGCGCTGAAATTCCTTGGCGGTGAGGTGAAAGTATAGGCCGTAAAGGGTCCGGGGCCGCCCCCAGTCCATCGCGACGCCCGCGGCCGAGCGAACCGGCAAGTAGAGGTAGGTGGACATCGCGAACAACCACAACGCCGCGAGCGGCGCGACGTGAACGGCGCGCAGCCCTCCCCGGCGCCCGTTCCAGACGACGAAGACGACGTAGGGAACCAACAACACCGCCTGTTGCGGGTGGTTCGCGCAGGCGAGGCCGTAGATGAAGGCCGCGGCGTAGAGCCACCGCGCGTCCCGCCGCCGCCGCCACGCGAAGAGCGCGAGGACCGTCGCCGCGGTGAGCGCCATATTCAAGGTATATACTTCGGCCGTCGTGGATTGCAACCAAATGGTCGGCGCCGCAATATACGCGAGCGTCGCGGCCGCGGCCGCCACCGCCCGCGCCGGGCCGTCGTCGGTCACCTCGTAGACCAAGAGGACGATAAAAAAAGCGCTCGCGGCGCCCGCGACCGCCGAAAAGAGGTTCATCCCCACGATGGCCGCGACGCCGGGCAACATCGTGAACAGATAACACAGCAGGTGGTAACTCGGGAAGCCGGGCGGGACGCCGCTGCCCAGCAGGCCGACGGAGCGGTTATACAGGCCGGAGTCCTGCCAGAAGATGTCGCCGCAGAGGGTCTTGACGTAGAGGATTAACGCCGCCGCGGCGACGGCCCCGGCGACGTAAAAACGCTCGCGCGGTATCGGGCCTGCGACGTTCATGTCGCCAAGAAAATCAGCCGGGCGACGAAGAGGGCCGCGAGCACATAGGCCAGCGGGCTGACCTCGCGCCACCGCCCGGCGAAGACCATTACGACCGGATAGGATATGAAGCCAAGGGTGATGCCGTTCGCGATCGAGAAGGTCAACGGGATCGCGATGAGGGTGAGGAACGCCGGGACCGCCTCCTCGGGCACCCGCCACCGAATGTCTTTCAGGCCGGTGAGCATAAAGGAGCCGACGATGATAAGGGCGGGCGCCGTTATCGGCTGGAGGAAGCGCGTCATCTCGAACGTTCCCCGCAGGGTGGCGCCGCCGAAGACGCCCTCGAGCGGCGTCATCTGGGTCACCATAATGCCGCCGCCGATCATCTTCGCGAGCGGCAGGAACAGCGGCGCGACCAAAAAGAGAGCCGCGGTAACGACGTTCGCGAAGCCGGTCTTCGCGCCGGCGGCGATCCCCGCCGCGGATTCTATATACGACGTCGTCGTCGACGTGCCGAACGCGGCGCCGAGCGACGTCGCGACGCCGTCGGAGACCAACGCCCGGTTGATACGCGGCATCCGGCCTTTCGCATCCAAAAACTTCCCCTGCTCCGCGACGCCCAAAAAGGTCCCCAACGTGTCGAACATATCCATAAACAAGAACACGAAGACGACGTTCAGCAGGCCCAGGCGCAACGCGCCGCCGATGTCCATCTTCAAAAACAACGTCGGCTTCGGCAGCGGGCCCACCTCGACGAGGTGGCGGAGAGGTCCGACGAACGCCGCCGCGGCGCCCTCGGGAACGGTTATCACGCCGGTGTATTTCACCTGGCCGAAGATGACGGCCGCGGCCACGGTGAGCAACATCCCGTAGAGCAACGCCCCCCGCCATCGCAAGACCAACATTATCGCCGTCGCGCCGAGGCCGAAGACCGCGAGCAGAGCCGCCGGCTGTGTTACGTCGCCGAGCGTTACGAACGTCGCCTGGTTCAGGGTGATGAAGCCGGCCTTCTCCAAGCCGATGAACGCGATGAAGAGGCCGATGCCGGCGGCGATGGCTTTGCGCACCGACGGCGGCAACGCGTCCACGATAAGGGAGCGGACCCGTAGCAACGTAAGCAATAAAAATATCAAGCCCGAAATGAACACCGCGCCGAGCGCCGTCTGCCAGGGCACGTTCATCATCAGGACGACGGTATAGGCGAAGTAGGCGTTCAACCCCATCCCCGGCGCCTGGGCGATGGGATAGTTCGCGAGCAAGCCCATAATCAACGTCCCCGCCGCGGCGGCGATACAGGTCGCGACCAAGACGCCGCCGAAGTCCATCCCGGCCGCGCTCAATATCGCCGGGTTGACGAAGATTATATACGACATCGTCATAAAAGTAACGACGCCGCCCAGGACCTCCCGGCGTGGCGAGGACCCCGCGGCCCGAATATGGAAAAACCTCTCTAACATCGCTGGCTCCGCAAACGCCGTTAAAATATATCAAATCCGGCCGGCGCGCGCAAATCCTTTAACGCGCCGCGGCCGCGCTTGACGCCGTAACGCCCGTATATTATTATCCGCTCAACTTCGAGTCCCGATGTCTGCGAGAAGAAAAAAAGTCGCCGTGGCCCTGCTCCTCCTCGGCTTAGCCGTCCTCGCCTGCGCCCAGGTCTGGTGCCGGCCGGTGGACCGCGACGAGGGCTTTTGGCTCTATACGTCGTGGCGCGTCGCCGAGGGAGAGCTCCCCTACCGCGACTTCGCCCTGCCGCACTTGCCGTTGGCGTCGTTTTATTACGCCGGGGCGACGCGCGTCCTCGGGCCTTCCCTCTATGGCTTACGCTTCCTCAACGTAATACTCTTCTTGGCCGGCGCCGCGGCGCTCGGGTGGGCGACGCTCCGACGGCTTGGACGGCCCACCGCTTTCTTTACAACGCTCCTCTTCTTGTCTTCTTCACTCACCCTAACCTGGCTGGTTCCGGTGAAAAGTTATGCGCCGGCGTCCGCCGCCCTCACCCTCGCCGTCGCCGTATGGCTGTGGCCGCGCCGGAACGCCGGCCCGAGTCTCGCCCGCGCCGCGGTAATGGGTCTATTATTAGGCGTAGCCACGTTATCTCGCTTAACGCTGCTGGTAACGGTGGCCGCGGCGGCGGCGGCTATTTGGCTCGCGGCGCCGCCGAAAGCCGGAAGTCGGCTCGCCGCGGTGGCCGCGTTGTGCGCCGGCTTCCTCGCGACGGCGCCGGTAATATTGTATTTCCGGGCCGCCGCGGGCGACGCGTTCGTCTTTAACGTTTGGGGTATCCACAAACTCTTCTTGGGGGAAGCCGGCGGCGACCGGTTGGCCGCGCTCTCCGGCCTCCTCGTTATCCCCGACTCGATGCTGCTGTTGGTCTTGGCGGTTATAGGTTATTACGCCGGCAAGCGAAAGGTACTTTCCTTTCCTATCATCGTCGGCGCCGTCATCATATTGGCGAACTTCGTCCCCGGCTCGGCGCAACGCCAATACTTCGTGCTGGCGGTCGCCGCGCTCGCGCCTGTAGCGGGCGCCGGCGCCGCGGCGTTGTGGGAAAAGAGAAGATACACCGCGGTAATCGTCGTCGCGATGGCCGCGCTTTCCGGCGCCGCGCGGCCCGCGGCCAAAGTCGTATTCGACCGGGCCCATAAAGAGCTCGTAGGCCCGGCCGAGGTCTACGCCGCCGCGGACCTCCTCGCGCGCGGCACCGCCCCGGACGACGTTGTCTTTACCGCGTGGCCCGGCTATGCCGCCCTCGCCCGGCGCCGGGTGATGCCGGCGTGGGAGCTCGGCTACTTTACCGACCGCATCGGGAAAAGGCTCGACGCTGCGAGGCGCCGGCGTTTTCATCTGATAACCTACGACGAGACCGCCGCGGCGCTCGCGCGCGGCGACGTGCCCTTCGCCCTCAACGGCCTGGACACCCCCGGCGTACTCGACGCCGCGTTAAGCCGCCACTTCGAGCCGTTGACGAGCCGACGGGGCGTAACCCTCTTGCGCTTCCGCGCCCCGGCAAACGGCGGCGACGACGAAACCGGCCCGAGATGAGCGCCAAGCCGAACTTCGTGAAACGGGCCACGCGCGCCGCGGCCATCGGCGCTGCGCGGCTAATACTCCGCCCGCGCGAGCGGCCGCTCCCGCCGCCCCGAGATGTCCACAAAATTCTCCTCGTCAAGATGTGGGCGCTCGGCGAATACGTGATGGCCACGCCGGCGTTCGCGGCCCTTCGGGAACTCTACGCCGGCGCCGAAGTAACTTTTATGACCGGCCTCGCCGCCCGCGCCCTCGCCGCCGACGCGCCGTTCTTCGACCGGGTGTGGACCGTCCCCGAAGAGGTGTTCGTCCGCCGCCGGCTGGCCGCGCTTCGGCGGCTCCACCGCCGCGTCGCCCACGAGGGTTTCGACCTCGCCGTCGTCTTCCATCACGCGTGGGAGTTCTCCCTTTTCGCCGCGGCGACGCGCATCCCCCACCGCATCGGCTTGGACCGCGACGGCGACGGCTTCGCCTATACCGTAAAAGTCCCGGGCGCGCCCCACACCCACCAAGTGATAGAATATTTCGAGCTCGCGCGCGCGTGCGGCGCGCCGGGCAAGCCCGGGCCGTTGGCCGTCGCCGCGGGCGAGGAGGCGGCGCGGGAGGCCGAACACCTCTGGGGGGAGGTCCCCTCCCGAAGTCGGCGCGCCATTATAATGGCGCCCGGCGGCGGCGTGAACGCCAAGACCCATATGGAAGATAAACGTTGGCCCGCGGCGAGTTACGCCGAACTCGCGAAGACCCTCGCCGCCGATTACGACGTCGTCCTCGTCGGCGACGAGGCGGACCGGGCGACCAACGCCGCCGTCGCCCACGCCAGCCGCGCCACCGACCTTAGCGGAAAGACGTCGCTGGCCGCGCTCTACCTCTTGATGAAAAAGGCCGCGGCGTTCGTCGGCAACGACTCGGCGCCGATGCACCTCGCCGCCGCGGCCCAGACGCCCACCGTCACCTTCTTCGGCCCGACGGACGTCGCCCGCTACGGCCCCTGGCGGACGCGGACACTTATTATCCAAAACGCAACGCCGTGCCGGCCCTGCTACCGCGACGGCTACTTCCCGCACTGCGACGACCGCCGCTGTCTTACAGCTATCACCCCCGGCGAAGCCTCGAGCCGTATCTACGAATTCCTTGACAGCGTAGGAGACCGGTGATAGATTAAACAAAACTCAAGTAACCTGACACGCGAATTAAACCGTCGGCAGGAGGAAAGATGAAGAGGACTATTCTCATATTCGGCCTCGCCTTAATCTTAACGTTGGGCCTCGGGTGTAAGAAGAAAGCTAAACCGGGCACCGCCGAGACCGCGGGGACCGCCGCCGCGGGCGACATCGCCAAATTCGACGAGGCTTACGCCAGCTTCCGCGAGGCGATTCGCTTTGTTTCGCTTACGCCCGATAAAGACAAAGCGGCCGCGGCCGCGGCTAACGCCGGCGCGGCGTTCGGCGACGTCGCGCGCGGCTGGCCGGAAGCCCCCCCCGACCGTTTCGAAGGCGATAACGACTGGCCCAACAGAGTTACTACGCTCACAAAACTGATGAACGATATAAAAAGCCAAGCGGAGGCCGAGAACTTCGTAGACGCCCAGGCGAGCATACTCGAGGCGCAAAAACTGCTCCTCCAACTCAACGAAAAGAACAATATTAACACCGCCGCCGACGAAGCGGTGCGCCTGCTCGTCGTCGGCGACGAGATGGCTCTCGCGTTCCGCGAAAAGCGCTTCAACGATATGAAACACATTATGCCGAATATGCGCGAGGCCCAAAAGAACTTCTTTGGCTCGACCGTTCCGGCGTCCGCCCGCGGCCGCGAGGACGCATTCGACGAAGCCAAGGATAAAGTCTACGACGGCGTCGACGCCTTCGCCGAAGCCGACGACCCGCAAAGCCGCCAAGCCGCCCTCGACAAGCTCGTGAAAGAAGTTACCGCGTTCTACGTCGAGTTCGGCTAAGATGAAGTTACGGACGGATAAGTTATTTTCACTTCGTTTCGTCGCCGAGGCCTCCGTCGTTGGGGGCCTTATCGGCGCCGGCGAAGCCGCGGCGCTCGTGTGGTTCGACGCCCAGCTCACTACCTCTCGCCCGGGCGCGGCCCTTTTCGCCCTCGAGGGCTTCGTCCTCTACGCACTCGCGGCGCTCGCCGCGGCCCTTCTGGTCGCGGCCTTCCTCAGAACCGGACTCGGGAAGAAGACCTTCGGCGCCCGGGCCGGCGGCGCAACCTTCGCCGCGGTAGCCGCCCTGCTCTTCTACGTCGGCTTTTACGCCAACGAAACACTCCTCCCGGGGAAATTACATCCGCTCAGCCTGGCCGTAGACGCCGCGCTTCTCCTCGCGGCCTGGCTGGCCCTCCGTTTTATACCGCCGCCGAGAATAACCGCCCGCCGGGCCGGCGTCGCGAGCTTCGTCCTGGGAGGCGCGGTTCTAACTATCGCCGTCGTAACCGCCGCGCCGCCGCGCCGCCTCCCGCCGCCCGCGGCGAAAGCAACACCCGGGATGCCCAACCTCCTAATAATCACGATGGACACGACCCGCGCGGACCGCCTCGGCGTCTACGGCGGCCCGCCCGGCCTTACGCCCAACCTCGATAAACTCGCCGCCGCCGGCCACGTAGTCGCCCGGGCGTATTGTCCTATGGCCCAGACGGGCCCGAGCCACGCGACCCTCTTCACCGGCCGGACGCCCCGCGAGAACGGCGTAACGCAAAACGGCGTCCCTCTCCCGCCGGCCGCGGTAACGCTCGCGGAGGCGTTACGGACGCGTGGCTATCATACGGGCGCCGTCGTCGCCGCCTTCCCGGTATCGTCCAAGCTCGGCTTCGCCCAGGGCTTCGAATACTACGACGACTACTTCTCGGCTTCGGCCGCGCTAACCCGCCTAACCCTCGCGCGCCTCGCCGGGACCCTTGGCCTTGTGAACACGAAAGCCCGGCTCCAACGCCCGGCCGACGACGTTACGGCTCGGGCTATTCGCTGGCTCGACGGCATTACCGGATGACCCTTTTTCCTCTGGGTTCATTACTTCGACCCGCATACGCCGTACGAGCCACCC
>CAZJNB010000049.1:0-10058 GCA_964547385.1 uncultured bacterium | reverse complement strand
GTTGATAATGGTGGGCGCGAGCGCGTACCCCCGCACCCTCGACTTCGCCCGCTTCCGGGAGATTTGCGACGATTGCGGCGCGGTGATGGTCGCCGATATTGCGCACATCGCCGGCCTCGTCGCCACCGGCCTCCACCCCACCCCCGTCGGCGTCGCCGACTTCGTAACGACCACTACCCATAAGACGCTCCGCGGGCCCCGCGGCGGGATGATTATGTGCGAGGAGAAGTGGGCCAAGGACCTCGACCGCGTCGTCTTCCCGGGTATCCAGGGCGGACCGCTCATGCACGTTATTGCGGCCAAGGCGGTCTGCTTCGCCGAGGCGCTCACGCCCGCCTTCGCCGAATATCAACGCCGGCTCGTCGCGAACGCGCAGGCCCTCGCCGCCCGGCTCGCCGCCGGCGGCCTCCGCGTCGTCGCCGGCGGGACCGATACCCACCTGATGCTGGTCGATCTCCGCCCCGTCGCCCTCACCGGCAAGGTCGCCGAGAAGCGCCTCGAGGAGGCCGGCATCACCGTCAACAAGAACACGATTCCCTTCGACCCGGAGAAGCCGTTCGTTACATCCGGCATCCGCATCGGGACGCCCGCGCTCACGACGCGGGGGATGAAGGAGCCGGAGATGGAGCGCATCGGCGATATGATCGCGCGCGTTCTGGCCGACGTCGAGGACGACGGCGTCGTCGCCGAGGTCCGCGCCGAGGTGGCGGCCCTCTGCGAGCGCTTCCCGCTCTACGCCGAGATGAAGGCGCGCTACGCCGCGGCGGCCGCGGAACGGGGGATGGACGTATGAAGCTCGCGTTCGCCGCGGACCACCGCGGCTTCTCCCTCAAGGAATACCTGAAGGGCGTCGCCGCGGAGCTGGGCCACGACGTAGCCGACTTCGGGACCGACGGCGAGGCGTCCTGCGACTACGTGGACTTCGCCCGGGCCGCGGCGGCGGCCGTCGCCGGCAGCGACGCCGACCGCGGCGTGCTTGTGTGCGCCACCGGCCTGGGGATGTCCATCGCCGCCAACAAGGTCCCGGGCGTCCGCGCCGCGCTGTGCTGGACCGTCTATATGGCCCGGCTCAGCCGGGCGCACAACGACGCCAACGTTATTGTCTTCTCGGGCGACCAGACGGCCCCCCGCTACGCCGCGGAGATGCTCACTGCCTGGCTCTCGACGCCGTTCGAGGGCGGCCGCCACGGCCGGCGCGTGGGCAAGATTAAAACCATCGAGGAAGATTACGCCAAATAAAAAAGCCGGCCGCCGGGCCGGCTTTTCTTCTCTTGCGATTGGCGACTAAGGCCGGCGGTAGCGGGCGTAGGCGGTCCCGCCCACGGCCCAACCGTCGCCCGGGCCGTCGAAGTCCAGCGCGAAGAAGCGGCTCGTCGTCCCGGTCCCGTTGACGACGGCGGCCTCGCTCCAGCCGGCTCCATCCCAGTAGAGCAGTTTGTAGTCCTGGCCGCCCGGCGCATAGGGCGCCGCGGCGAGCCAGAGGTTGCCGAGGGCGTCCGCCCAGCCGGCGACGTAGTAATACCTGTCCGGCGCCGGCGTGCTCGGCGTAATCTCCCGCCGCGTAGGCGTCAGCTCGTAGACGCGGCCGCCGCGCGAGCTCCCGGCGCGCGCCTCGCCTACGGCGTAGAGGTAGTCGCCGGCGCCCGCGAGGTCGTAGATATAGAGCGCTTCGTCGAAGCTCATCTCGAGCCGCCAGCTCGACGCGTCGAAGTAGAGGACGTCGTCGCCGTCGCGGGTGTGCCCCACCATATAACAGGAGCGCGTCGTGAGTGGGTAGATAGGCCCAAAGTTGTCGTAGCGCGCGGGCTTGGTGTGTTCCTGCCACCCGGCGCCGTCGTAGAAGAAAATCGCGGGCGTGCCGTAGGGCCGGGAGATGCCGTTGACCCAGACGTGCCCGGCGTCGGTGCCGCCGAGGTTGAAGTATTCGAGGTCGTCGTAAAGGCGCGTCAACTGCCAGCTCGCGCCGTCGTATTGGAGGAGGGCGCCGTCGCGGCCGCAGGCCCACCCCCGGCCGTCGTCGAACATTACCAGGTCGTTCAACGCCTCGGTCTCGTCCGGCGCGAACTCCCATTTCGCCCAATTGCCGTTCCGCCGGCGGACGATGGCCGCCTTCGCGGAACCGTCCAGCTGGACGGTGGCCCAGAAGGTCCCGTCGCCGGTAACGTCGCAGTTCGTCCAGGCGCCGGCGTAGGGCGGCGCGTAGACCTGCCACGAGCCTACCGCGGTCGGGCCTTCCTCCTCGCCGCACGAGAGGGTGAGGGCCGCGAGGGCCCCGGCGCCTACGATTATCTTTCCCCAACGCATATGCCCCTCCTTTTCTTTTCCCCCGGTTCCGGGGCTACGGTTAAGCCGTAGATTTCACCCATTAATAGTAAATCAACTCTTTTCCTTTTTCAAGATAAATTCTTTGATCAGCGCAAACGGGATTCTCTCGCGACACTCGTATTTGAAAGGCCGGCGGCATCGCGGGAAGGGCGAGTTCGCGTAGCAGGGGGCGCACTCGAGCTGGGCGGCGACGGCCGTAACCGGGCCCCCCGGCGGGAGCAGGGCCGCGGCCTTGGAGGCGGTGAAAAGGCCGAGGGTGGATTTCCCGAGGGCGACGGCCAGGTGCATCGGGAGGCTGTCGACCGTAACGAGGTAGGCCGCGCCGGCGATGACGCGGCCCGCCTCGGCGACGCTCGTCCGGCCGGCGAGGTTGACGATTTGCCGCCGGGCCTTCGCCGCGACGGCGGCGCACCGCTCCACGTCGCCCGGGCCGCCGAGGAGGACGACCGGCCGGCCGGTCTCGGCGGTGATGAGGTCTATAAGCTCCACGAAGAGGCTTTCGGGCGGCACCTTCGCGACGACGGCCTCGCGGGGGTTCAGGCCGCCGCCGGGCGCGACGGCGACGTATTTCTTCCGGCCTTTGAGGCCCGTAATCTCCCGGGCTTTCGGGACGTCGTCCGGGATGACGAAGTCAAGGTGGAGGCCGTCGGCGACGCCGCCGGCGGCCGCCGCTACCTCGACATAGTTTTGGGCGATGTATTTATCCGCCATAGGCCGCCACCGGGCGCCGCCGGCGAGGTAACGGCGCGGCGTTTCGTCGGCGAACGGCGCGAAGAGGGGCGCCTTCGCCCAGCTGATGATGCGGTTCAGCTTGGCCGCGGCGTGAAAGGAGACGACGCGGTCGGCGCCGGCGCGCTTGACGTTCTTATATAAATTGTAGAGGGCCGCCGGCTTGCGTTGGAGGAGGGCGTATTCGTCGACGAAGATAACCGCGGAGATGCCCGGGAGGCACCGGGCGACTTCGACGTTCGCCCGGCCCGTCAGGAGGGTGAGGTCGGCGTTGCCGAAGCCGCGGCGGAGTGCCCGTAGCGCCGGCGTGGTCAGCAGGAGGTCGCCGGTGGCGTGGGTCTTAATCGCGAGTATTCTCATATTATCCTGCTGGCCGGGCGGCCGGTAACGCTATAGGAAGCGCCAGCCGGCGCCGGCGAACGCTCCCTCCGTCGGCGTGTGGTAACGATAGCCGGCGACGTAGTGGTCGTGGAAGGGCCGGTCGAAGTAATACTCGGCCGTCAGGTAGAAGTTGGCGCCGAGGTTTAGCCGGGCGCCGCCGAAAACCGCCCAATCGAACGAGAAGCGTTGGAACCAGCCGTTGGCGAGAAGAAGGCCGTTGTCCCTTTTTTGGAACGCGAGGGGCGAGACCTGGTCGCGGAGGAGGAGCATCGTGGAGTTGCCGCCGAAGCCGACGCCGGCGTAGGGCGTAACGGTCCACGTAGGGAAGGCCACGTACGTGAGGGTGGCCTTGTAGTCCACGTTTTGGAACTGATAGCTGAGGCTCTCCTCGACGTTCAGTTGTTGCGGGATGGGCGGCGGCATCTTGGGGAAGTCGGCGTAGTTATACGAGAACGCCGCGGCACGGCGAGCGCCGAAGGAATGCATTATCTTTATACCCGCCGACACCCGCGCGAGGAAAAAGTAGTCGAAGGCGAAGCCGAAGGCCGGCATCGTGCCGATGTCGCCGACGCGGCCGGGGAGGCCGGCGCGGGCCGCCCGCGCCGAGATGTCCGCGGCGGCGTCGTAGCTCGGGCCCCACGTGCCGCCGCCGTAGAGGGTGAACGTCGGGTAGACGGACGGCGGCAAGTAGCCCACGACTTCGCCGCCTTCGCCGCCCTCCTCTTCCTGGCCGCGCGCCGCGGCCGCGGCGACGACGAGGGCGACGGCGATTACTGTAGGGTATTTAACCTTCACGACGCTACGAGGAATACCATACGCCCCGACGCGGGTCAAGGCAGTATTGGCCCGGGTCCGGGAAAGACAACGCGTGATAGCGGTTTTTATTAAGAAAAAGCCGGCCGCCGTTCCGCCGGGCCTTTTACGCGCCCTCGTCCGCGGGCGCCGGCGGCTTCTTCGCCCACAGCGCGTTCGCCGAGAGGGCCGCCAGCGCCAGCGACAGCGCCGTCAAAACGAGCGAGACGACGAGGAGCGTAACGTTTAGCTCGACGAATATATACTCGTAGATCTTGTAGCCCAGCGCCGCGAGCGTTACGACGAACATAAAGACCATCGGGATGATTACGAAGAGCCGCTTGCGCGCCCGCGCCGTGAGCCAGACCGCTACCGCGAGGAGCGCCAGCGCCGCGAGCATCTGGTTGGCCGCGCCGAAGATAGGCCATACGACCCGGGCGCCGTAGAACGCCAGGAACGCGCCGCCGGCGACCGTCACCGCCGTTGCGGTGAAGCGGTTCGTGAGGACGCGCCGGCGTGCCGGCCGGCCCTTCACCTCGAACAACTCCTGGAACGCGAAGCGCGCGAGCCGGGTGCCGGTGTCGAGGGAGGTGAGACAGAACGCTGAGACCGCCAAGGCGCAGAAGGCCGCGGCGGTTTCCTTGCCCAAAGCCAGGCCGGGGAGCGCCGACAAGAGCCGGCCGGCGCCGGCGGCGAAGACCGCGATCGGCGAGCCGTGCCGCTCGCCGGTGGCCAAAAGCCCTACCGCGATGAGCGTCGCGATCGCCAGCACCGCCTCGACGAGCATCGCGCCGTAGCCCACGCGCTGGGCGTCGCGCTCGTTGCTGAGCTGTTTCGCCGTCGTCCCGGAGCCGACCAGCGAGTGGAAACCCGATATCGCGCCGCACGCCACGATGACGAAGAGGAACGGGAACGCCGGCTCGCCGCCGCCGCCGAAGAGCCGTCCCACCGCCGGCACCTGGAACGTCGGGTGGTAGAAGAAGACGCCGACGATTATTCCCCCCAGGAGGCCGTAGAGCAGGAAGGAGTTGAGATAGTCGCGCGGTTGCAACAGTATCCATACCGGCGTGACGGACGCCGCGAAGATATATATAATGAGTAGGACGACCCATGTCTCGTAGGACAGCGATAGGGGGAACGTGAAGCCGAGGTAGATACAGCCGGCGAGGGCGGCGACGCCGAGGACCGACGCCGCCGCGAGCGGAAGCCGGAGGCGGTAGACGGTGAGGCCGAAGACGAGCGCGAGGGCGATGAAGAGGGCGGACGCCGTCGCGACCGGCGGACTGCCGACGAACGTCTTCGCGACGATGTCGAGGAAGACCGCGATGACGAGGAGCAGCGTCGCCCAGATGAAGATGAGCATAACGTATTTGCCCGCGGCGCCCACGTACGTCTCCAAAAGCTCGCCGATGGACTTGCCGCGGTGGCGCACCGAAGCCATCAACGCGGCGAAGTCGTGGGCCGCGCCGAAGAAGACGACGCCCAAGAGAATCCACAAAAGCACCGGCAGCCAACCGTACGTTATCGCCAGTATCGGCCCGACGATGGGGCCGGCGCCGGCGATGGAGGCGAAGTGGTGGCCGAAGAGAACCGGCGCCCGCGCCGGCACGTAGTCGACGCCGTCGCGGAGTTCGTGCGCGGGCGTGGCGCGGTTCGGGTCCACCCCCAGCCGCCGGGCGACGAAGCCGCCGTAGAATTTATACCCTAAGCCGAGGAAGACAAGCGATACGACGATGACCACTACGCCGGACATAGCTCTCACCGTAATCCTTTCGGGCCAATTTAAGATAGCCGACGGCGTTAGTCAAGGGCGTCCGTGCGGCGCGGCGCCCGAATAGCCGCCCAGCCGGTGCGGCCTTTTCGTTTGCCTTTACCGCGCCTTTTTGTTAGAATTCCCTTCCCGGCAGGTGGCTTATTATGGAAGGAATATACCTCGACTACAACTCAACGACGCCCACCGCGCCCGAAGTGACCGCGGCGATGGCGCCGTTCTTCGCCGAGCGCTTCTACAACCCGTCGAACCAATACCGCCGCGGCCAGGAGGCCCGGCGGGCCGTCGGCGATGCCCGCGAGCAAGTCGCGGCCCTCCTGGGTGCCGCATCGCCCTCCGAAGTCGTCTTCACCGCCGGCGGCTCGGAAGCCGATAACCTGGCGATTAAGGGCGTCGCCTTCGCCCGGCGCGACCGCGGCCGCCACATCATCACCTCGGCCGTCGAACACCCGGCCGTCCAAGAAACTTGTGCTTGGCTCGCCGGCGAGGGCTTCGACGTTACCTTCCTCGCCGTAGATGAGGGCGGCTACGTCGGCGGGGACGAGCTCGCCGCGGCCATCCGCGACGATACCGTCCTCGTCTCGATAATGCACGCCAACAACGAGGTCGGCGGCGTTCAGCCCATCGCCGAGCTCGCCGCCGCGGCGCACGAACGCGGCGTCCTCTTCCATACGGACGCGGTCCAGTCCATCGGCAAGATACCCGTCAACGTCGCCGACCTCGGCGTGGACCTCCTCTCCATCTCGGGCCACAAGTTCTACGGGCCGAAGGGTATCGGCGCCCTCTACGTCCGCGCCGGCGTCGAGCTCGTCCCCGTCATCCACGGCGGCCACCAGGAGGAGGGGCGGCGCGCCGGGACCCACAACACCGCCGGCATCATCGGCCTCGCGAAGGCCCTCGAGATGGCCGTCGCCGGGCGGGAGGAAGAGAGCAAGCGGCTCGGGCGTCTCCGCGACAAGCTCCGGGACGGCATCCTCGCGCGGGTGCCGTCGGCGGTAATAATGACGCCCGCGGGCGCGACGGTCCCCAATACGCTGAGCGTCTGCTTCCAAGGTATCGACGGCGAGGCGGTGATGTTGGGGCTGGACCTCGACGATATTTGCGTCTCCACCGGCTCGGCGTGCGCCAGCGGCGCCGCGGAGCCTTCCCACGTGCTCCTCGCGATGGGGTGTCCGCCCGAGTTGGCGCGCGGCTCCATCCGCTTCAGCCTCGGGAAGTATACGCGTGCGGAGGACATAGGCCGGGTGCTCGAGGCCCTCGTCCCGCTCGTCGCGCGTCTCGTCGCGGCGTCGCCCGCGGCCGGCGAAGTCAGCCGGGCGCCGAAGTAGGTGAACGATGACCGCTATTGACGGCGTTTATTGGGCCTTGGCCCTCGCCATCGTAATCATCGCCGCGGCGCTGACGTGGTTTGTCATCCGCTGTGCGGCGACGGTGGCGCGCGTCAACCGCATCATCCGGGACGCCGGCGACGAGGTTCCGGCGACGGCCGCCAGCGTCCGAAAGATTTTGGGCAACGCGGAGCAAGTAACCGCGGACGTGGCCTCCGCGTCGTCGGTGATACGGGACGGCGCGGCGACGGTACGCATAGTTACCGAGCGCCTCCAGGAAGCGGTGAAGTTCCTCGACGAGAATATCTTCGCGAAGTTAGCGGCGCTGGCGCCGCTCGTAGTGGCGCTCGGGGCGTGGCTCGGGCGGCTACTCGGGCCGAAGGGCGAGGCGGCGCCTCCCAAAGAGAAGGGCGCCGAAGGAGAATAAAACCTATCTTGAGGAGGGTGATATGGCAGATAACAACAATACCGGCGGCTTAGTTTTCCTATCGTTCGTCGTGGGCGGCATCGTCGGCGGCGTCCTCGGGCTATTGTTCGCGCCCAAGTCCGGCAAGGAGACGCGGGAGGATATTTCCGAGGCCGCCGCGGAGCTCAAGAAAGAGGCCGAGAAGTTCAGCAAAGAGGCGAAGGACCGTATCGACGGCTTCGTCGAGGAGTCCAAGGGCGTCATCTCGAAGCTCTCTGCGACGGACGCCAAGGAGAAAGAGAAAGCGAAAGAGAAGGCGAAGGCGTAGCCGCGCCGTTGCTCGCGGACGATAATACGCCGCGGCGTCGGGCCGCGGGGCCGCAAAAAGTATGACCGCTTAGGCCGCGGTCATATTGCTTTCGCGAAGGCCGGCGCCCTTTCTCAGTTGCCGTCGCCGTCGCCGTTATCGGAGGATTCGCCCTCGGCGGCGCCATCGTCTTCGGCGGCGGCGTTGTCCTCGGCGGAGCTGGCGTCTCGCCGGTCGGCGTCCCGGCCCGGGCGAAACATCTCCGCGGCGTTGACGTCGCGCGTCGGCGCCAGCCGGCGGTAATATTCCCGGCGGTATTGTTCCGGGACGTACGACGGCGGCTCGTTGTTATATATCGTGAAGGGGATGTGTTCGAAGTCGGGCTTATGGCGGGGGATGATTATGCTCACCGGCCGCGCGAGCTCGGGGAATATCTCGAGCTCCGGGAACTCGATGACCCGTTGCTTCTCGACCTTGCCGGTTACAAAGTTGACGACTTTCTCCTCGCGTTCGACGTAGGCGACCTCTTTCCCCTCGTCGTCGGCGCTATCGCTCGTGTCGCCGGCGCCGGCCGCGAACGCCCAAGCCGCGGCCGCCACGCCCGCGGCGATAATCGCGAATATCTTCGCCGTCGCCCTCATCTATTTATATTATAACGCAAAAGGCGCGGCTCGTCAAAGGATATGGCTGGTTATAAGACCACGTGGGCGATATTCCGGGAGGCGGGCGGCGACGCCGGCATCGGCGCCGGCGTTACGGTCCCGTGTAGGCCGGACGCGCTCGCGCTCGCCGCGGAGGAGGGCATCGCGGCGTTGGAGGGGATGACGCCGGCGCCCGGCGTTCTCGAGCCGAGCCGGGTGTTGTTGTTCGCGGCCGATTGCCGCGGCGGCGGCGCCGCTCGCTTGGCGGCGCGCGCCCGGGCGCAGGCGGCGAACTTCGCGTTCCCGCTGGTCCATCCGCCCGCGGGCTGTGCCGCGACGGTGCTACGGGAGCGGGGGCTCGCGCTGGCCGGGGCCCTCGTCGCCACCCTCGGCCTTGCGGAGGAGCGCGCGAGCGGCGGCGGCGCTCTCTTCTGGCCCGTCGCCGCGACGGCGTTGCCGGCGCTGTTGGCGGAGGGCGTCTGCGACGTCGTCATCCCGGAGGTCCACCGTATCGAGTGTCGCGGCGAGCTCGCGGCCGGCGTCGGCGGCGTGGACGTGGGGCTATACGTCGCCGCCCAGTTCGGCCCGGGCGGCGCGGCCGGCGTGGTTTTGGAATTCGGCGGGCCGGCGGTCGCGGCGATGGAGGAGGGGGCGCGCGACGCGCTCGTGAACGCCGCGGCGTTATGCGGCCCGGGCGGGGTTCTCTGCGCGCCGGGCGTCGCCGCCGAGAGCAACGCGCAATACGAATACGACTTCGGCCACCTCACGCCGCAATACGCGAAGGCGACGGCGGAGGGCTTCGCGGTCGCGCCGCTCGCGGAAGCCCCCGGCGCCTTCATAAACCGCGTTATCGTCGGCCCGTCCGCCGCTGCGGACGATATTGCCATCGTCGCCCGGGCGTTGGCCGGCAAGAGCGTCCACAGCGACGTAGAGTTGTGGGTAGCGCCGGCGTCGCGCCGCGTCCACTTCGACGCCCTCTCCGCCGGGCACCTCGGCGAGCTGATACGCGCGGGCGCGACCGTTATGCCCTCCTGCGCCCTGCCCTGGGCCGACGAGCTCGCCGCGGGCGGGCCCGGCGCGGCTACCGGCGTTTGCGCTTTCGAGGTCGGCCGGGAGCGCGGCGTCGAGGTGTATTACGTGAACCCGGCGGCGGCGGCGGCGGCCGCGGTCGCGGGCGAGCTGTGCGCGCCGATGCCCGTGTCATTGTGAAGAAGTGGCTCCTCATTATGTTCTCGGCCCTCATCCCCCTTTCCGCGGCGCGCGCGGCGGCGCCGGCGGTGGCGGCGGAATACGAACTGCGGCCGGCCCTTACGCCGACGACGTCCGTCGCGGTGGCCGCGGCGGCGGCGAGCGGCGGCCTCGCCGCGTTCGTATGGAC
>CAZJNB010000048.1:0-10190 GCA_964547385.1 uncultured bacterium | reverse complement strand
ACCGACAGCAGGGTGCCGCCGCCGCCGAAGGAGATGACGAGGTCGCACGCCTGGCCCATCTCCGCCAGGGCGACGCGGTCCCCCTTGAGGTTCCCCCAGACGGCGGTCCGCTCCTCCAAGATGTAGCGCTGGCCGCGCCGGCTTAACGCTTCCAGGCAGGAAGCGACACCCTGCACCGCTTCCTTCTTCTTCCAGTTGGCGACGATGCCAAAGATGTAGCTATCGGCTGTGGCCATAGGTGCCCCGGCGGGGCTTAGCGGCCGGCGCGGATGGACCGGTATATCTGCTGGGACTGGTCGAGGTAGGACCGGCCCTTCTCGGCGTCGCCCGACTTGGTGTAGAGTAAGCCGAGCGCGTTCAACGTCTCGGCGACGCGGCGTTGGGCGCCGACGCCCTTGTAGAGCTCGAGCGCCTCCTCGTACTTCGCCGCGGCCTCCTTTAACTTCTGCGTGTTCTCGTTGACTTGGGCGAGGTTGAAGAGCGCGTCGGCGCGGCCGGCGTCGTCCCGTAGCGTCTGGTAAAGGCTGAGGGCCTCGTTGAACTTGGCCGCGGCCGCGTCGAATTTACCGAAGCCGGCCTCGACCAAACCCTGCTTGTTGGCGCAGAGAGCGATGTTCTCTTTATCATCTACACGCGTGTAGGTGGCGTAGCCGTTCTTATAGGCGGCCGCCGCCGGCTGGAGGGCGCCGTTGGCGTATTCGGCGTCGCCCAAGGCGCGATAACAATAAGCGAGGTCGGCCTCATATTTCTTGAGGGGCTTATACGCGTCGATCGCTTGGGTATACGACGTCTTGGCCTTATCGTATTGCCGTTGGGCGAAGTAGATATCGCCCAGCTTTCTGAGACAGCGGGCCTGGCCCTCCTCGTCCTCCGCAGCGGCGAAGGCCTGCTTCGCTTTATTATAGGCCGCTTCGGCGTCGCCGTATTCGCCCAACGCCTGGTGATAGGTCCCGACGTTATAATTCGTCTCACCGAGCTCACGCTGGTTCTTGGCCTCGGTGAGGAGCGGCAACGCGTCGGCGCAATACTTCAAAGCGCTCCGCCAGTTCTCCTGGGCGCCGAGGGCCTCGCCGATCATCTTCAACGTTATGCCCTCTTCGTTCTTCATCCCCTCTCGCCGCCAGATACGGAGCGCCTCGGTGAGGGCCTTGTTCGACTCCTTATATTGACCCAGCTCGTAGTTCACGCCGCCGAGGTAGACGAGGGTGTGGGCGATGTCAACCTGGCGGCGCAGGTCCCGCCAGAGGCCGAGGGCCTCGGTCTGGCTCTCGCGGGCCTTGTCGGCGTCGCCCAGCTGTTGTTGGCTCGAGCCGAGGTGGTTGAGAGAAGTCGCGATGCCGGCCTTATCGTCCAAGGAGCGATACGCGGCGAGCGCTTCGCCGTATAAGTTCTTGGCCTTTTGCGTAAACGTGGGGTCGTCCTTCGCGACGCGGGGGCTGCGCTTCGCGAGCGCGAGGAGCTCGTAGGTATAGCCGAGGTGGTTCTTTATCTCGGCGACGAAGCCCTTGTCGTTGAGAGGTTGTGCGGTTGTGAGGGCAGTGGAGAAGTTCTTCTCGGCGGCGGAGAGCTTCTCCTGGCGGAGCGCGAGCGAGCCGAGGTCGACGTAGAGGCGGGCGACCGCGGGCGTATTTTGGATCTTCTTCTGAACGCTAATGGCCGCGCCCAGCGATTTGGCCGCGACGTCGTATTGCCCCAGCTCGGCCTGGGCCAAGCCGGTCGCGCGGAGGGTATCGCCTCCCGCCATCGGCCGGAGCGTCGCCCGATAGACCTCGAGGGCCTTATTGTAGCGCTGGACCGCGCCGGCGTAGTCGCCCTGGGCCGCGAGCGTTGACCCGAGCTGGTAGTAGAAGTCCCCCTTGCCGGCGCTTACCTTACCGCTCTTATATATCCCCTCGGCCTCGCCGAAGTATTTGGCCGCGGTGGTCGTATCGCCCTGGGCCAGGAAGACCTCGCCGAGCCCCACGAGGGCGCGCGCCTTCCCGGCGTCGTCCGCCAACGCGGTGAAGATGCGGAGGGCCTCGTTGAACTCGCGGGCGGCGGTGCGGAGGTCGCCGGAGGCGAGCCGGGCCTGGGCGAGTTGGCGCTGGGCCTGGCCGATGCCGGCTTGGTCGTGGAGGTCGCGGTAGGCCTCGAGGGCCTGGGCGTGGGACGCGAGCGCGCCCTCATAGTCGCCCTTACGCCGTTGGGCCCGCCCGAGCGCGTTGAGCGCCATCGCGGCGTAGGCCTGTTCGTCCGCACGCGTCGCGAGGTCCTGCGCCTTCTTCGCGTCCTCGACGGCGCGGTCGAAGAGGAGCTCCGCGGCGAGGAGCGTAGAACGGTGGATGAGGACCCGGCTCTGGCCGACCTCGTCGCCCGCGGCCTGGTAGAACGAGAGCGCCAGGTCGTAATTCTTCTCGGCGTTCTTATAGTCGTAATTATTGAAGGCGATTATTCCCATCTGGAGCTCGCAGAAGCCCTGGCCGCCGTCGTCCGTCAATTTTTTATAGAGCGACTCCGCTTTCTTATAGCTCGACGTGGCGGCGTCGCCGTTGCCGGCGGCATATTGGACGCGGCCGAGGGCGACCGCGGCCTCCGCGCTCGACGGCTCGTCCTTGGTCTGCTCGAAGCCGGCGAGGCCCTGTTGGAATTCGGTCTGGGCGGAGGGGAGGTTCCCTTGCTTCTCGTAGGTGGCGCCCAGCCGGAAGTGGGCCCGCGCGGCCCAGTGGTCTTCGCCCAGGCCGTTGAAGCCGCCCAGCGCGGACTTGTAGGCCGCGAGCGCGTCGTCGAAGGCCTCTTTGGTCTCGTAGGCCTCGCCGAGGTAGTAGTTCGTCTCGGCGACGCCCATCTTGTCGGCGACCTGCTGGTAGAGGGCGAGGGCGTCGTTGTGGTATTTGAGGCCGCTGTCGGCCTGTTGCAGAGCGACGTAGACGCGGCCCACCCAGTTCATCGCGAGCGCGGTGCCCTTCTCGATATTGAGGGTGCGGTAGATGCGGAGCGACTCGCTGAACGAGCGTATCGCCTCTTTGTGCTGTCCGGCCTCGAACTGGATGGCGCCGATGTCCAAGCCGACGTCGGCGGAACGCTTTTGGTTGCGCGCGCCGCGGAAGAGCTCCAGCGCGGCTTGGAAGTCGGCGAGGGCGGCGTCGTTCTTATCCTGGCGACGCTCTACTTGCGCCTTGCCGTTGGTCGCCTCGGCCTGGCCGGCCTGGTCGTCGAGGGAGGTGTAGGCGCTGAGGGCCTCGCTGAAGGCCTGGCTCGCGAGGTCGTATTCGCCGAGGCCGAGGTGGGCGCGGCCTTTGTAGACCAACGTCTCCGCTATTTCGGCCTTCGTGTTCGCGGCCCGCTCCAGCGTTAGCGCCTTATCGAACTGGGCGAGGGCCTTCTTGTCGTCGCCCGCGGCGACGGAGACAAGCCCCATCTTATTATAGACGGCCGGCACGTCCTTGGCGTTGCCCGCCTTGCTCATAGCGCTGAGGGCTTTCTTGTAATCTTCGAGGGCGCCGTCGTAATTCTCTTGGTCGTATTTCACGTCGCCCAAGGCCGCGGCCGCGGCGCCTTCGCCCCCCGGGTCCTTGACGGTGGTGTAGATGCCGAGGGCCTCGTTGTATTTAGCGGCGGCGTTTTGATAGTCGCGCTTGGCGGCGTAGGCGGCGCCGAGGTTCATAAGGGTATGGGCCTTGCCGGGCTGGTCGTTGATGGCGTTGTAGGCGGCGAGCGCCTCGTCGAAGTAGTGAAGGGCGGTATCGTAGTCTTCCTTCGCGACGTACGTGCGCCCGAGGTCGTTCTCTACTTCGGCGACGCCGAGTTTATACTCCTGCGAGCGGAAGATGCGCAGCGACTCATCGGAATAACGGGCCGCGGAGTTGAAGTCGCCCTTCGCGAAATGCATCCGGCCGACGTTGGCCATCGTCTGGGCGACGCCGAGCTCGTTCTGAAGAAGGCGGTTCGTCGCCAGGGCTTCGTTGAAGGCGTTGTTGGCCTGGTCGAAGTCGCCCTGGGCGGTGTTGACGCGGCCGACGGCGTTGAGCGCGAGGGCGACGTTGCGCCGGTCTTCGGCGTCGCGGAAGGTCGTGAGGGCGCCGTTATAATTGGAGAGGGCGTCGTTGTAGTCGCCGCGGTCGAAGTTGATGTCGCCGATGTTCATCTGGGCGAGGGCCTTGCCGGTGGCGTCGCCCTCCCGGCCGTAGGCCTGGGCCGATTCCTGGAAGAGGGCGAGGGCCGCGTCGGGGTCGCCGAGCGCCTTGAGGACGGCGCCGAGGTCGAGCTGGACGCCCGCGGCGTCGCCGGCGAGTCCTTCGCCCTGATAGAGGGAGAGGGCGCGCTCGAGCGACTTTCGCGCCTCGACGAGTTGCCCCTGGCGCTGTTGGATCGTGCCGATCTCCCACGTCACCTTCGCGAGGCGGACGTTGTCCTTCAAGCCCTTGATAATATCGAGGGCGGTTTCGTAGGTCTGCTGGGCGCGGGGGTAATCGCCGGTGGTCTTATAGACGCGGGCGATCGCGATGGTCGTGTCGGCGACCTTGGCCTTGTTCCCCAGCGCCTGGCGAACGCGGAGGGCCTCGTTATAGGAGTCGAGCGCGGATTTGAAGTCGTTCTGGGCCTCGTAAGCGAAGCCGACGTTGTGCGCGGCTTCGGCCTGGCCCGTTTGATTATTTATTTCGCGGTATTGCTTTATCGCGTCGTTGAAGTATATCGCGGCCTTGCGGTAGTTCTTCATCGGCTCGGTGTAGACGAGCCCCATCGCGTTCAGGATGTCGGCGGTCCCCTCATAGTCGGCGAGGCGCCGGGTAATGGAGAGGGACTGCTCGTAGTAGCGGAGCGAGTTCGCGGCGTCGCCCTTCGCCCGGAGCGCGTCGGCGGCGTATTTGAGGCAACGCGCGATGCCGTCCTGCTTCCCCTGGCGGGTGTAGAGCTCGCGCGCCTTCTCGAACTGCGCCTGAGCGCCGGCGTAATCTTTCTTTCCCAGGTAGACGAGGCCGATAAGCATCTCGCCCTGGGCCTGACCCTCGGCGATATCGAGCTTGGTGTATATCGAAAGGCCCTTACGGAAGTAGTCGAGGGCGCGGTCCGTCTCGCCCTGGTCGAGGACGATCTGGCCGGCCTCGAGGTACATCCGGCCCTTGGACTTCTCGTCCGCGGCGCCGGCATATTTCCCGATCGCCTCGTCGTAGGCCTTGAGCGCCGGCTCGTATTCGCCCTGGGCGAAGTATATGGAGCCGATCGCGGCCTGCGCCCGGGCCTGGCCCGTTATGTCCGCCTCTTTCTTATAGAGGCCGTAGGATTGTTCGTAATAGCTTAGGGCGTCGGCGTAGGACTCCTTGCCCTGATACGCGGAGCCGAGGTTCTTGTTGACGAGCGCGAGGCTGGCGTTATCTTTGAGCGTCGTGAAGTCGGCCAACGCCTTCTGGTAATAACCTACCGCGGCGTCGTATTCGCCCTGGACCTCGTAGACCGAGCCGATGATGTTGTTGGCGCGGGCGACGCCCTCGACATCGCCGATGGAGTCGAAGAGGTCCAGCGCCTCCTCGAACACCGATATCGCCCGGGCGAACTTGCTGGCCTCGAAGAGCTTCATCCCCTCCTCGAAGCTCTCGAGCGCGTTATCGCGGATCTGCGCCTCGGACTGGGCAAAGCTCGAGCCGGCGGCGGCGAACGCCGCCAGCAGAGCCACCGTTACTATTACGACGTGGGTCCTCTTTGCCATAACCATCGCGGCCCCCTTGGTCGCGGTTGGGGCGTAAGGGCTTGTTAGTAAATATACTTCCCTATTCTCTTCCCCAGGATACCAGAGCGTTCCGCCGCTGTCAAGTTATTCGTGAAACGCCGCACGGGGAACAGGGCCGCCCCAGCGCGTCGGTTTCGGTAGGGGCGCACAGCTGTGCGCCCCTACGCCGGCGCAAACGCGGGCCGACATAAATGTCGGCCCCTACATGTTCCTATTGCGCCGTCCGGCCTTATGTAGGGGCGACCGGCCAGTCGCCCCTACGCGCCTAGGAAGGAAAATAAAAAGGCCGCCCATTTTTTACGGGCGGCCTCTTCCTAAGGAGGAACGTTACCTAAACAGCGCCTTTATCTTCCCGAGGGAAGAGGGTTGGACCGCGGGGTTTCCATCGAGATAGAGGACATATATGTCGGCCCAATTATTATTTCGGTCGGACGTGAAAGCGATACGCGTCCCGTCGGGCGACCACGCCGCGGCCCAATCGTTCGCCGGGTCATTAGTAAGACGGGTGGGCGCCCCGCCGGCGCGCGGGATCATATATATATCCCAATTGTGCTCACCCGCCGGGTCGTACCTTTCGTAGGCAATATATTGGCCGTCAGGGGACCATGACGGCGCGAACTCAGCTATTTCATGGGAGTTCGTAACGTTCATAGGCGTCCCCCCGCCGCTGGGGACCCGAAATATATCGACGTCCCACGTACTAAAAGTAACCCACGCGTTATAGGCTATTTCCGAACCATTAGGGGACCAATCGGGGCATTGCTCATCGTCCGTCCCCGGCGTAACCCGTGAAGGCACGCCCGAAGGGTACGGTTGGACCCAAATATAACTTATATCCCACGGCGGCGGCGGTGAATTTCTCTTGGACGTAAACGCGATATAATTACCGGCCGGCGACCAGTCGGGAAGAGCGTCGTAACAACCCGGGTTGTTGGTGAAGTTAATATAGGAGCCGCCGCCGCTCGGCATTATGTAGACGTCTTCGTCCTGGTAGGGCACGAGGCGCCACGTAAAGCAAATGTAGTTGCCATCGGGGGAGTAACACGGCTGGCCCTGGTCGCCGGGCCAGCTCGTAAGGCGGGTAACAGCGCCGCCGGTGGCCGGGACCGTGTAGATGTCGTAATCGCCGCCGCGGTTCGATTGAAACGCGATCGTTGAGCCGTCCGGCGACCACTCGGGAATCGCGTCGATCGCCGCGTTGTTCGTAAGACGGATGATCTTATGGGTGGCCGCGGCCGGGACGCTTAGCGCCGCCGCCAGCGCCGCGGCCGCAACCGCGCGGATCGTTACCTTCCTCTCGGCCCCCTTCTATTCCGCCATAATCCTGTCGCTCAGTCGCCCGCCGGCTGGAACGTGTTACGAATCATATATTGATGGAAGAAATCTACCGCGGCGTTGATTATTATGGCATGGTCGGTCTCGCTCTCCCAATCGGGGTCCGGGTTCACCGTGTCCTGGACCGCGTAGACGTCGTAATCTTTGTGCGCGATAGGCTCGCACGCCCAGATCGCGTAGTGGCTCGAGAAATATACCGTAGGCGGGACCACGTGGTCGTACGCCGTTACCAGCGACGTGAACGGGAACGGCGGGTCGCCGTAGCCCGCGGCGACGGTCCGAATCTCGAAATACGCCTTGGGCGGCGCCTGGCCGAAGGCGGCGTAAGCCAAACCGAAAACGAAAACTACCGTTAATATTATCATTGACTTTTTCACTTCCTACCTCCTAATTCTACCACGTGAACGCCGAACGCGCAAGGACGCCTTTCCTATCCGAAGCTATTTTACGGCAAGTGCAAAAAAAAAAAGTCAAGCAATTAATATCGTAAGGACGATATAAACCGCTCCCTCCCGCGGCCAGCCCGTTTTGTAGGGGCGACTGGCCGGTCGCCCCTACGCCGGCGCAAACGCGGGCCGACAGGAACGTCGGCCCCTACGTGTCTTCGCCGCCCGCCCCCCAATTAAACCTCTGCCCCGGCGTTGCGTCTAAAAGGGCGATAACGCCAACACGTAATTACATTCGGAGGTGGAAAGATGCGAGCGTTAATCTTCTCAATACTGGTGGGTCTGGTAATAGTCATAGGGTTCGCCCGGGCCGAAACCACGTTCACGAGCGCCGACGGCTCCAAGACGATCGCGGTGGACGCCGAGGGCAACGTCGTGAGCCCGCAGGGCAAGACGGTAATGACGTTCGCCGCCGACGGCTCGATCTACCGCGGCGACGGCGAATACGTCGGCAAGCTTGTGGGCGATACCTTCTACGACAAGGACGGCAACCCGCTCGTCACAATTGAGGCGGACGGGACGATCGTCGTCCGCCGCGAGCTCGGCCGTATCGTCGGGACCGACGTCTACGACGCGAAGGGCGAGCTTATCGGCTCGCTGAGCGATACGTCCGATACGGCCAAACAGCTCGCGCTGATGGCCCTTCGGCGCGCGAGCCGCAAGGGGCCCAAAGTGAAGCGGACCGGCTTCGGCGGCCCGCCGCCAGCGGGCGAAGCCGCGCCGTGGCGCCCGGCGCCGCCGCCGATAGATAACAACTGACCCTCATTATGCCCCCCCATTCACGCCGAGAGGGCCGGGAACAAATCCCCGGCCCTCTCTCTTTGGCGTTTGGTTAAACCGGCGCTCAGCGGAACAACGACTTTATCTTCCCCAAGGACGCCGGCACGACCGGCGACGGGTTTCCGTTACCCAAGTCTATTTGGAAAACGGCGTAATCATTATATCCCGCCCACCTTAAAGCCCATAGCGTCGTGCCGTACGAGGCGGGATAACCCGGGCCGACGGTGCTGCCGTAAAGCCAATTTCCCGCCTCCTGGTTAAACGTCGCGACTAATGAGCCGGTCGGTTCGTATACCGCACAGGTTGACCCGCCAACGGTAATCAAATACTCGCCGGGAACGCCGGCGTAGCGGCCAGCCGCCGCCAACTTACCAGTATACGCCGGCGAAAACGAATTTAGGAGGCTGCCGCCGGTGTCGAAGCGATAGATAGTATACTCGGGCGGTGGTTCCACTTCGACGAAATAAAAAGCGCTCCCCGGTTGATAGGCGTAGCCGACTATCTCCCTAAGGTCGCTATGGTCCCGCCGCACGGGCGGCCCGCCCTTTTTAGAGTACGTTAACAACGCTATTTCCCCGGCGATGGTTATATAGGAGGACCCGTAGAAACTGTGGTCGGGGTCTTCGAGAACGACGTGCGCCGGTTCGAAAAACACGTCTCGGACGAAACTACCAGCCGGCGTAAATACTAAGACCCCACTATAATAAGGACCGCAGTAGACTACGTAGACGTAGTCCGCGTCGCGGTAGGCGCCGGTCAGAACTTCTCCTCCGTAACCGCTTATGTCGAAAGAGCTTATCACCGAGCCCGGGCCGGCCCAAGAAGCCACGGCCGCGCTCGCCAACGCCGCAAATACCGTTATAACCCCTTTATTCGTAATCATCGCGACCCCTCCTTTAGACAATTACATTATAGCACAACGGTCCGGCGCCGTCAAATATAACACGCCTAATGTTAGAGTGCCTTTCCGCCGTCTCGAGCCGCGGGCTTTAAACTGGGGCTGAGCGGGTCGACAGGAACGCCGGCCCCTACATCTTCCTGACGGCCGCTACGTGCTCTCGACGTGCCGTCGCGCGCGTCGCCTAAGAGCCTTGAATCTTGACGTTTCGGAAGCGCGCGGGCGCACAGCCGTGGCCGACGTGCATCGATTGCCCGGGCTGGCCCTTGCCGCAGTTGGGCGTCCCCCACATCCGCCACTCGGCTTCGCCGCCGATGGCGTCGCAGGCGCCCCAGAACGCCGGCGTCTTGCCGGTATAGGTCGCGTTCTTGACAACGGCGCCCAACTTCCCGTTTTTAATACGGCGGGCCCACTCGGTCGTGAACTGGAAGTTCGTGCGCTTGTCGTCGATCGACCAGGAGCGGTTGGTATCCACGAAGAGGCCGTCGTCGGTGGTCGCGATCATCTCCTCGAGGGAAGAGGAACCCGCCAGGAGGTTGATGTTGGTCATACGGATGATGGGGATGTAGCACCACGACTCGGCGCGCGCGGTCCCGCCGGAGCGGGCGTCGGCGCCGAGGGCGGGCGCGTTCTCGCGGTCGGTGAGGTAGCCGACGAAGTTACCCTCCTTTATGATGTCGGTCCGCTGGGCCGGGACGCCCTCGTCGTCGTAGCCGAAGGAGCCGAGGCCGCCGGGGACCGTGGCGTCGGCGACGATGTTCACGATATCGGCGCCGTAGCGGAAGTGCCCGAGCTTCTCCGGCGTCAGGAACGACGTCCCGGCGTAGGAGGCCTCGGAGCCGAGGACGCGGTCGAGCTCGATGGGATGGCCGCACGATTCGTGCACCTGGAGCGCGAGCTGACTGCCGCCGATGATGAGGGTGGTCTCCGCCGTCGGGCAAACCTCCGCGGCCAGAAGCTCGGCCGCCTCCGCGGCGACTTGCGGCGCGTGCGCCACCAAATCCAGCGAGCGCACGAACTCGTAGCC
>CAZJNB010000047.1:0-10225 GCA_964547385.1 uncultured bacterium | reverse complement strand
GGCGGTATAGGTAAGTCGGCGGACAACGGCGAGACGTGGGAGCTCATCACCCCCAAGGACAACTTCGGCGATAACAGCACCCACTTCCTCTCGCTTGCGAAACGCGGCGATTTAATATGGGCCGCCGCGGAGCTCAACTCCAGCAACGTGAGCAACATCCTCTCGGGCGTCTTCAAGTCCGAAGACAACGGCTCGAGCTGGACCTATTACCCCTTGCAACACGGCGTCGCGGCGTTATGCACCGTTGTGGATATCCAATGGTGGATGGCCCGTGACGTCGTCTGGGTGGGGACGGGCCCGGCGTTCCCCGGCAGTTCCCAAAGCGAGGGCCACGGCGTCTTCCGGTCCGACGACGGCGGCCAGACGTGGGAGAACTTCACCATCGTCGAGGGGTTGACTAAGAACAACGTCTACGGCCTCGCATCCGCCGGGCCGTGGGCGTGGGTCGGGACGACCGCGGGCGTCTCGCGCACGGACGACGGCGGCGCGAGCTGGAAGTGGTCCGGCATATGGGAGGGCCTGCCCGACCAGAGCGTCCTCGCGATGGCCGACGAGTCCGAGACGGACGTATGGGCCGGGACGGAAGGCGGCCTGGGCTTCTCGGACGACAGCGGCGCTACGTGGCGTAAAGTAGAGATAACGCCGCGGGGCGCGCCGCTGGACCTGCCGCGGGCGTTCGCGTTCCCGAACCCGTTCGCGCCCTCCCGGGACGGCGTAGTGACGTTCCGCTACGCGCTGGCGGAGGGCGGTAACGTTACGCTCGACATCTACGACTTCGCCGGCCGGCGCGTCAAGCGGCTGGTGGACGGCGAATACCGGGGCCCGGGCGAGCGCCTCGACGAGCTCTGGCGGGGCGAGCGGGAGGACGGCGCCGCCGCCGCGAACGGCGTCTACTTCTTCACGATTGAGTTGGACGGCGCGGCCGCGGCGCGGGGCAAGTTCGTAATCCTTGAGTAAGGTCGGAGGCATCGCGATGGCGACGAGGTATATACTAATCCTTTCCGTGGTGTTCGCACTCGGCGCCCCGGCCGCCGCCGGGGGGCACGGCGACGGCGGCCTGCCGGCGGCCTTCGCGCTAACCGCGGGCGACGCCCGGGCGCTCGCGCTCGGCGGCGCGGGCGTTACCCTCGACGGCCTTGGCGCCCTCTACTACAACCCCGCGGGCCTCGCGGTGTTCGAGAACGATACGCTCACGTCGAGCTATCGCGCGCTATCCTTCGAACGGCGGGTACTGGAGGCCGGTTACGGCAGGCCGATACCGGGCGATGCGGGCATAGGTATCACCTGGATGAACGCGTCCGCGGGCGATATTGAAGGGCGCTCGTATTCGGGCGTCCCGACCGAGAACGTCCGCAACTCGCAGAACCTTTTCCTCTTCGGCTTCGGCCGGCCGGTCTTCGGCGAGCTGTTACAGGTGGGGGTCGCGGGCCGCTTATATTATATACTCCTCGGCGAAGGCGATGCCTCCGGCTACGGCGTGGACGTAGGGGCGCGCTCGACGCCGTGGGATTGGCTTACCGTCGCGGTCGCGGCGCGCGACGTCGCCTCGAACCTACGTTGGCGCGCGGGCCCGCCGGTCGATATAATAGAGGACGTACCGACGCGCCTGCTCGCGGGCGCCGCGCTCAGGCCCTGGCGACGGGTGACGCTCGTGGCGCAAGGCGACGTGGGCGCGGGGGAGGACTGGCGGCTCCGCGGCGGCGGGGAGTTTTGGCCCGACGAGCGGCTTGCCCTCCGCGCGGGCCTCGACGACTTCGGCGCGCCGACGCTCGGGGCCGCGGTGGTGCTGCCGCGGGGCGGCTACACGTTCACGTTCGACTACGCCTACGTGGAGGAGGCGTTCACCGCCGCGGCGGCCCACACGGCTACGCTGACGTTCGCTTTTTAAGTTGCGCGGGCGGCGATTAATAGTATAATTATAACGTCGTTCTAAGAAAGATGATTTCGGAGGTTTATCGTATATGGCTAAAAGGCTAACGGTCCTTATCGGGGTGGCGGCGGTGATGGCCGCGGCGGTTTTGGTGTCGTGCTCGGACGACGAGTGGGGTGACATCTTCCGCTGGCCGCCACTCGAGCGGGAAGTGGCCAACGGCGCGTTAACGGTCGTTGAAGGAAGAGTGGTAATGTACTTGTGGGGGTCGAACGCCGAGATGGGCTTCGCCCACGGCCAGCTGATGGGGCGCCAGATCGTGCGGCTGATTAACGATTACCTGATAAAGGAAGCCTCGAAGGGTAAATACGAGGAATACTACGATAACGTTAATACGACTTTTTCGTGGCCGCCCGGATATGACCAGGAATTACAAGGGATCATCGACGGGATGGACGCCGACGGGGTCGACCGATGGCTGGAGGCGGCGGGGCGGGAGCTGGACGCAACGGACCTCAAGGTCTGGAATACGTTCGGCGATTGGATGGGGCCCGCCGGCCAAGAATTCGGTTGTTGGCGGGTATCGTCCGAGGGCGGCTTCCCGCTGGCGGCCCGTAACTTTTATATGTATCCGGACGCGCAGGCGTTGGGCTTATATATGTGGGCGCTGGTCGTTTATAATGATACCAATACCGGCGCCCAGTTTCTCTCAGTCGCGCCGCCCGGCTTCATAGGCGTATTGACGGGCGCGAGCGCGAAGGACGTCGCGGTTTTCGCCAACGGCGTCCAAGACAACGAGGCCCAGGGCGGCGCGACCGGCGGCGCGCCGATGGCGTTACTCCTCCGCGAGTTCTTAGCGACCACCGGCCCGGGGTCCTCGGACCCGGATGTCCACCTCTTGGATATGGTTTCGAACAACACTAACTTCGGCGTGTGGAACCTCTTCGGTACGACGTTAAACCGAGGAGAGGAACTCCCCGGGAGAGGTTACAGCTGGGTCGTGGAGTGCGATTCCGTGGGTGCAGTATTACGGCACGCCTCCGACAATAACCCGCCGCCGCCGCACCCGCCCGACGCACTCTTCGCGGCCAACGGCTTCCGCCGACTTCACTACCCGCCGCCGAACGGTCCGCCCAACGACGCCGAGTATAACCAGCTCGTGAACACGTTCAAAGACTACTACGATTCGGGGAACAACCCGATAGGCATAGACGACGCGATGGGTATTCTCGAGACGGTAAATGGCTTCGACAACGCCTGTAGCGTTATCTTCGGATACGGCCCGGAAGGCAAGTTGGTTTTGGCCTTCGCCGTGAGCGACGGCGTAACGCCGGCCGCGGAGACCTGGGATTATACGAAGTTCCGCCTTCACGATTTTTGGCAGTAGCTACGGCTAAACTTAAGAAGCCGGCCCTTGCGGGCCGGCTTTTTCGTTCGCGATTTCTGGCTTAGCTAACTTACGCCGGAAGCCAAGCCGCCGAGGCCGAGCAAGCCGAAGACGCCTACGAAGTAGAGGATGTAACACAGACAGCAGACGACGACCGCGGCGACCGCGGCGATGATGCAGTTTTTACCGAACTTTTTGCATTCTTCGTCCTGTTTCGTAAGATAAATTATGCCGATGATGATGCCGGCGAGGGGGATGATAAAAGATATGATGTAGAAGAGCCAACGCGGCTCGAGCGGCTTTTCGCCGTTAGTCATGTTCACGCACCTCCCACGGGACGCCGGCGGTTAAACGCCGCCGAAAAGGTGGGTTGCTAATATTTGCCTGGCGGCCCGGCCCGGCGTAACTCGGCCGGGCCGGGCGCGGGGGTCCGGCGGCTAAAGGCTACGACAAGAAATTTAAGCCGCCGCCTACTACCGCCATTATGATCCAGCACAGGCACCAAAGGACGATCGCGACGATCGCGGCGATAAGGCAGTTCTTACCGAACGCCTTGACTTCCGGCTCCGGCTTCGTCATATAAAGGATGCCGAGGATGATGCCGAGGAGCGGGATGATGAAGGAAAGAATATACCATAAGACCTTGGGCTCCAGCGGCTTGTTTCCGTTAGTCATGCGGGACACCTCCGTAAAATTGAAAGGTTAAGGACCGTTAACTGCTCATCGCGGCGCCGAAGATACTGGTGCCGATGATGCCGAAAACGAAGATCAAGTAGATTACTATGCAACATACTACTACAACGATATAGGTCACCGCGGCGATAATACAATTTTTGCCGAACCTCTTGCATTCCGGCTCCGGCTTCCCCAAGTATATCGCGCCCAATATTATCCCCAACAGCGGGATGATGAACGAGAGGATATACCATAGCCATTCCGGCTCGAGGGGTTTATCGCCGTTAGTCATCGCTCTCAGCTGTTATAAGACTTCCGCGGCGCCGAGGATTATGAACCAGACGAGGTAGAAGCCCAAACAGGCGATGACGCCTAAAACCGCGGCGATGATCGTCTTCTTCCCGAACTCCCGGCTCTCGGGCGCGGCGCGACGACGATACCTAAGCCCCAATATTATCCCGACGACCGGGATAACAAACGAGAGAAAATACCACAGCCACGCGGGCTCGAGCGTCGTCTTATCTTCGGCCATCTCTTCGCGGGCGCCCTTTTTGGCGTCGCTCCTATCTCCCGAGCGACGCTCGCTTTTCAAACGAACTCTCACCTTACGCTAACATACGCCGCGGCGAAAGTATAGCTTTTTTTTATCGCCCGGGCCCCGCGCGCGTCTTCGCCGATGCGGCGCCCAGCCCCAGGATTTCCCGTAGCGCGGCCCAATCCTCTCGCCCGAATACGTGTAGGAGAAAGACCAGCGGCACGTAGCTCCCTATGGCCAACGGGATTACGGCGGGCCACGGCACATACGGCCTGACGAGCCAGGCGCCGACGGCCATCACCGCCGCGGCGGCCACCGAACGTGCCGCGGCGCCGCCCAGCCGGCTCCGGTAGACGAACGCGAACGTGAACCAATAGTTTTGGAGGAGGGCCGCGGCCAGCGATATCAGGAGGGCCGCGGCGGCGCCGGCGGCGCCCCACCGCGGGATGAGGAATACGCCGCCCCCGGCCAGGACGGCGATATTAACTATTAAAATGATGACGCTCTTAAGCTGTTGTTCCGCGGCGAAGAGCGCTCGATAGAAGACGTTGTTCATATATATCGGGACGGCCGCGAATATCAATATCGAGAATACCGCAACGGAGCGCGCGAAGTCCACGTTGTAGACGAGCAGGACCACCGGCTTCGCGAGAACGAACGCGCCCGCCGCCGCCGGCAGCGCGAACGCGAGCAGATACCGGAGCGAGCGCTCCGCTAAACGGCCGAAGCGGCCGCGGTCCTCCCGCCACAGCCGGGCCAGGTTCGGGTAGACCGCGTTCATAAATGACTCCGGCACGAGGGTGAGCAGGAACATAAGGCGATAGGACGCCGAGTATATCCCTACTTCGCCCGGGCCTACGAGCCGTTGGAGCAAGAGCACGTCGAGCCGCCAGTAGATCGACGCCAGGACCGCAAGGCCCGCGAAGGGTAACGCGCCCCGCAGTAGCGAGCGAGCGAACGCGGCATCGAAACGGGCCCGCGTGCCCCGCGTCTGCCAGAGGCAGAGCGGGACCGAAATCGTCGCCGCGGCGAACTCCACCGCCGCGCGGATAATGATGAGCGCGAGAAAGCCGTGACCGCGCCACAGTGCGTAGACACTTGCGCCCGTTACCAAGAAGCGCTTGATGAACGTAAGGAGGGTGATGAACTCGGCGCGTTCCAGACCGATGAACGACGACTCCGCCGCGGCCCCCAGCGCCGCCGGTACCAGCGCGAACGAGACGACGACCGCGGCTAAGTACGTGTCGGCGTCAAGGCCGTAGCCGGCGGCGACGGCGTTCATTACAACGACCAGGAGGAGGGCGACGCCGGCGACTAACGCCGCGGCGTGGATGAAGTATTTCCCCGCTTCGTCGCGCCGGCGGCCTATCTCGCGCGGCAGGAAGTTCTGGAGGCCGAAGAAGGAAATCAGCTCGAACACCAGGTAGAAAGCGATGACGAACGAGTATTTGCCGAAGCCCTCTACGCCCAGCCGCCGCGACGCGTAGACTACCAGTAAAAAGCCCGCCACCTGGTTGATTATCCGGGTGGCGAGTAGGGCCGTCGTGTTCTTCGCGATCCGCCTCTTCATCGGTGCCATACTCGCGCAAGCATAACATAACGCCCCGGCCGGTTAAAGGATTTAACGAAGCGTTTCCCAGCGCCAGCGGTGGCTCGGCTATTGTCGCGGGGCCGTTAAAATACTATAATACCGGTCATCAAGTCGTGTTCGCTTAGCGACGGCGTATGGATTATACAGCGAAAGTTATCGCGCACCCGGCGTGTGCCGAAGTGCTGGCCGCCCTCGAGCGAAACGGGCGGCAATCGGTAGCGGTGGGCGGCCTGGCCGCGGGCGCCGCGTCCCTGTTCGTCGCCGCGTTACGCCGCGAGCTCCGGCGGCCGGTGTTCACCGTCGCCGCTACGGCGGAGCTGGCGGAGGCCTTCGCGGTGGACGGCGGCGCGCGCGCCGGCGAGGCCGTCGCCCTGCTCGAGCCGCCGGGCGTCATCGCCCTCAAGCCGGTCTCGCCGGGTTTAGCGACCTCGGCGGCCCGTATCGAGACCCTCCTCGCGATGGGCGAGCCGCGGGTTTGGGGCGTTGCCGCCGCCGCGGCGTGCGGCCGACGCTTACCGCCGCCGGCGGAACTCCGCCAGGCGGTCCGCCGCTACCGCGTCGGCGACGAGCTCGACCTCGGCGAAGTCGAAACCTACCTCGGCGAAGTCGGCTACGAGCGCGTCGGGATGGTGGAAGGCCCCGGCCAGTTCGCCCGCCGCGGCGCGCTCCTGGACGTCTTCGTGCCGGGCGCCGCGGCGCCCTTCCGGCTCGAGCTCTTCGGCGATACGTTGGAGTCCGTGCGTGTCTTTGACGTCTGGACCCAGCGCCGGGCCGCCGACGCCACGACGCTTACGATTCCACCGATACGCGAGGTTATCCTCACCGCCGAGAGGGTGACGCGCGCTCTGCGCGTAATCCGTGAGCGCTTCGGCGAAGATGCGACCCAGCAGGCCTACGAGGCGTTGGACGTCTACCGGTACTTCGACGGCGTTGAGAACCTCCTCCCTTTCTTTTACGAGAGCGCCGCGTCGGTCGCGGACTATATGGAGGGTGAGCCGCTCTTGGTCATATACGACGAGGACGCCGTCGCCGCGGCGATGGACCCGGGCGCCGGGCCGAAGGCATCACCCGGCTTCCCTTTCCCGGGGGCCGAAGAAATACTCCTTTCGCTGGACGAGCTCCAGCGCGCCTTTCAGGATAAGGGCGGGAGCGTCCTCACCGTTGCCGCGGGCCCGGCGCCGGCGGGTGTGAACTTCTCGAGCCGGGGCGTCGAGCACTTGTCGGGCCAGTTGGGCCTGTTCGTGGATGAGGTGCGGGCGTTCCGCCGTCGTGGCGACCCGGCCGTTGTCGTCGAGAGGCCGGAACAAATAGGTCGCTTCCGCGATATTATCGCCGGCCACGACGCGGCGCTATCGCTCGACTACGACGTCCGAGCGTCGCGCGAGGGGTTCATTTGGCCGGAAGTAGGGCTCGCGATATTCCCGGCGTGGCGGATACTCGCTCGCCGACCGCCCGGCAAAAAGCGTTCGCGGCCGCCGCGCTTCGTCGCCGGGAAGGACGCGACGAGGGTGGCCTCGCCGTTCGACCTCGTCCCGGGCAACGTGGTCGTCCACGCCGACCACGGCGTAGGCCGTTTCGAGGGGCTCGCGACGCTCCCGGTGGACGGGCACGACGAGGAGTTCGTAAAATTGACATATGCCCGCGGCGACCGCCTTTACGTCCCGGTCTCTAAGCTCGGGCGCGTCTATAAATACGTGGGGCCCGACGCGGAGAAGAAGGCACTCGACCAGCTCGGCGGCGCCGCGTGGCGACGGGCCCGGCGGCGCGCCGAGAAGTCGGCCGAGGAGTTGGCGCGCCAACTGGTGGAGATTTACGCGGCGCGGGCGGCGCGCGCCGGCCACGCCTTTGCCGGCGACGCCGCGTGGGAGGCGGAACTCGCGGACAACTTCCCCTACGTCGAGACGCCCGACCAGCTCCGCGCGGTGGAAGAAGTGGCCTGCGATATGGCCCGCGCGGAACCGATGGACCGGCTGGTATGCGGCGACGTCGGCTTCGGTAAAACCGAAGTGGCGGTGCGGGCGGCGCTCACTACGGTGGCCGACGGGAAACAAGTGGCGGTGCTCGTCCCCACGACTATTCTTGCGGACCAGCACTACGCGACCTTCCGCGACCGTCTCGACGCCTTCCCGGTGCGCGTGGAGATGTTGAGCCGTTTCAGGACGCCGAAGGAACAGAAAACTACCTTGGTCGACCTCGCCGCGGGTAAAGTGGACGTCATCATCGGAACGCATCGACTTCTCTCCCGCGACGTCTCCTTCGCCGACCTCGGCCTCCTCGTCGTCGACGAGGAACAGCGTTTCGGCGTCGGCCACAAGGAGAAGGTAAAACAACTGCGGAAGTTGGTTGACGTTTTAACGTTGACGGCGACGCCCATTCCCCGGACGCTGTATATGGCGCTCGCCGGCATCCGCGACCTCTCCCTCATCGGGACCGCGCCGCTCGAGCGCCTGCCGATTCATACCGTCGTCGCGCCCTTCGACGAAGATATTATAACGGACGCCATAAGGCGCGAGCTCGGGCGAGGGGGGCAGGTCTTCTTCGTCCACAACCGCGTCAAGACGATCGACGCGGTGGCGTTCTACCTCGCCGAGCTCGTCCCGGAGGGCCGGTTCGCCGTCGCCCACGGCCAACTCCGGGAGCGCGAACTTGAGCGTATTATGCACGACTTCGCCGCGGCCCGTTTCGACGTCCTGGTCTCCTCCGCGATAATCGAGGCCGGCCTCGACTTCCCCAACGTCAACACCCTTATTATCAACCGCGCGGACACCTTCGGCCTGAGCCAACTTCACCAACTCCGCGGCCGCGTGGGCCGGTCGCACCTTCGCGCTTATGCCTATCTATTGACGCCGGCGAGCCGGGCCCTTACCGACGCCGCGCGCCGGCGCCTTCAGGCGCTCAAGGACGCCGCCGAACTCGGCGCCGGCTTCCGCCTGGCGATGCGCGACCTCGAGATCCGCGGCGCCGGCAACCTCCTCGGGCCTCAGCAGAGCGGCGCCGCCGCCGCGGTCGGCCTGGACCTCTACGCGAAGATATTGGCGGACGCGGTGGCCGAGTTAAAAGGGGAGGAGTTGCCGCCGGCGGAAGTGGCGGTCCGGCCCGGTAACGACGCGGTCCTGCCGCCTTCCTACGTTCCGGACGAGCGGTTGCGCCTGGCCATCTACCGGCGGCTGAGCGTGGCCAACGCCGAAGAGGTGGTCGATGATTTGGCCGCCGAATTACGCGACCGCTTCGGGCCGTTGCCGCGCGCCGTCGCCCGCTTGCTCACCGCCCGGAAGCTCCACTTGGTGGGGGCGCGCGCGGGCGCGACCGCTATCGAAATAGAAGGCCCCGCCGCGGTAACGGTGGAGTTCGGCGAGGGAGAGCTCGAGCGCTTGGCGGCGGTCCGACTTCCCGCGGAAGTTGTTTCGTTCGACGTTACCCGGCGGGGCGCTCAGACGGCGGTGAAGTTCGCGGTGGCCGGCGGCGCGGAGGCGGACGAAGCCGTATTGGCGTTCCTCCGGCGCCTCGCCGCGGGCCCTTGATTTCCCGAGGGCCTTTTAATATAATCGAATCGGAGAATGAGTGGAAAAATGCTTTGCCCGGAATGTGGTGCGAAGGTAGACGAGGCCGGCGGACGTTGCCCGCGTTGTAACGCCGAGCTGGGGCCGGTTCCCGACGATAATATCGAGATCGAGGTCTTCGACTTCGAGCCGACGCCCGACGCCGGGCCGACCGACTTCGAGAAGACTTTGGCGGGGGCGCGGGAAGCCGCGGCCCGCAAGCCAGACGCGCCGCCGGACCCCGCCGGGGATAAACTTCTCCAAGAGGAGATTGCTGCGGGCTACGACATTCGGCGGCGCCGGCGGAGTTACCGGCTCGGGCGCCCGCGGAACGTCGTTATCGTCGCGGCCGCGGCCGTGGTCCTCACCGTCGCCGTCGTCTATAGCGTCCGGTTGGCGGTGAACCGCCTCCCTAAGTATAATTACGCCGAGCCGGCTCACGCCGCGGCGACCGCGCGGGCGCTCGCCGTCGCCGCTCAGCTCGAGGCTAACGAAGTGGACCTCGGGGCCCTCGCCGGCGGCCCGACGTGCCTTTTGAAAGTCGGCGGCGAGTCCGGGAAGATATTTATCGATGGGAATTTCGTCGGCGAGGCGCCGGCCCGGCGCATCCGCGTCCCGACGGGCCGAC
>CAZJNB010000046.1:0-10261 GCA_964547385.1 uncultured bacterium | reverse complement strand
CGCGAGGGCGGCCGTACCGTCGGCGCCGGCGTCGTCGCCGAGATAGAAGAGTAGGAATTATGGCTCGTAAGGGCGCGAACCAGATAATAACGCTCGAATGCACCGTCTGCCGGGAACGGAATTATACTACTACGAAGAATAAAAAACAGCATAGCGAACGGCTGGAGGCAAAAAAGTATTGCCCGCGGTGCCGCAAGCACACCGTCCACCGCGAGATAAAATAGGGTCATAGCTCAATTGGCAGAGCACCGGATTCCAAATCCGGCGGTTGGGGGTTCAAGTCCCTCTGGCCCTGAAAGAGCTTTACCAAACGCCGCGGAAGCGGGGAGAGTGTTTCGTGCGCAGGTTGTGGAACTTCTTAGTCGAGGTAAAGGCCGAGCTGAAAAAAGTCACTTGGCCTACGTGGATAGAGGTCTTCTCCTCGACGATAGTCGTCATTATGACGACGCTCCTCTTCGCGGTGATGATAGGCGTGTGGGATAAAATCCTAATGGAATTGATGTTAAAAATCCTATAGTTGCGGTGATGGCGGTGGCGCAAAACAAGCTCGAGGAAGCCGGCGCGGAAGCGACGGCGGAACAGCACGCCGCGCCGACGTATCAAGTCCGCGTAGAGGACCCGGCGGTTCGCTGGTACGTGGTCCACACCCTAACCGGCCACGAGCAGAAAGTTAGAGCGGCAATTACGCGCACGGTGGCCGACCGGGGCCTCGGCGACTTCATACGGAACGTCCTCGTGCCGGCCGAAGAGATTACAACTCAAACTAAGCAAGGCAAAGGCACGAGGAGAAGGGTATTCTTCCCGGGCTATATACTGGTCCAAATGAAAATCGACGACGACTCTTGGGCTTTGGTCCGCCGGACCGCAGGCGTAACCAGCTTCGTAGGAACCGGCGCTACGCCCACGCCTCTCTCGGACGCCGAAGTACAAATAATCATCGACCAGATCGAGGGCCGCAAACCCCAGCTCGAAGTCGAGATAGATTTTGAGGAGGGCGACGTTGTGAACATTACGTCCGGCCCGTTCGCGAACTTCTCAGGCGTCGTGGAGGAGATATACCCCGACCGGGGGAAGTGCAAGATTATGGTAACGGTCTTCGGCCGCGCCACCGCGGTGGAACTCGACATCGCCGAAGTGGATAAAAGCCGCTAAAGCCGCGGCGAGCGCTTTTATGGTAACGAAACGCGTAATCACCAAGATCAAACTTCAAGTACCCGGCGGCCAGGCGAGCCCGTCGCCGCCCGTCGGGCCGGCGTTGGGCCAACACGGCGTTAATATTATGGCCTTCTGCCAACAGTTCAACGAAGCCACCAAGGACAAACCCGGCCTAATCCTCCCGGTGATTATCACCGTCTACCACGACAAGTCCTTCACTTTTATTACGAAGACGCCACCGGCCGCGGTCCTCCTAAAAAAAGCGGCCAATATCGCCAAAGGCTCGGCGGAGCCCAACCGGGAAAAGGTCGCGACCGTAACCCGAGAACAAGTGAACGAGATCGCGCGCGCGAAGATGGTAGACCTCAACGCCGCCTCCCTGGAAGCGGCCGCGCGCATCATCGAGGGCACCGCGCGCTCGATGGGAATTACGGTCGCGGTTAATTCAGCCCCCGGAGAGGCCGAAGCGGATGGCCGGTAAGAAATACCTGGCGGCCAAAGAGAAGATCGACCGGCACCGGGAATACCCCTTGGCGGAGGCGGTGAGCCTGTTGCGGGAAGTGTCCGGCGCGGCCTTCGACGAGACCGTAGAACTCGCCTTCCGCCTCGGCGTCGACCCCCGCCACGCCGACCAGATGGTCCGCGGCTCGGTGGTCCTTCCCCACGGGACCGGCAAGACGGTCCGCGTCCTCGTCCTGACAAAGGGTGAGAAGGTTCGCGAAGCCGAGAACGCGGGCGCCGATTTCGTCGGCCTCGACGACTACCTCAGCAAGATCGAGAAAGAGGGGTGGCTCGACTTCGACCGCATCGTCGCGACGCCGGACGTGATGAAAGAGGTAGCGCGCCTGGGTAGGTTATTGGGGCCGCGGGGTTTGATGCCGAGTCCCAAAACCGGCTCCGTAACCTTCGACGTCGGCCGCGCCGTCGCCGACATAAAAAAAGGCAAAGTAGATTACCGCGTCGACAAACTCGGCAACGTCCATATGGCCGTGGGCCGGGTTTCGTTCGCAGAAGAACAACTCGTGGCCAACGCCGCCGTGGCGATAGAGGCTATTGTCAGAGCGAAGCCGGCCGCGGCCAAAGGGCAATACCTGCGGCGCCTTACGATCGCGAGCACGATGGGCCCGGGCATCCGGCTCGACCGGAAAGAAGCGTTCGCGTTAGCTATCGCCTAACTACCGCCGGCCGCGGCCGGGGGACGAAATGCCGATAAGTAAGGAGAAGAAACAAACAATACTCGCGGACCTTACCGCGTCTTTCCGCGAGGCCGAAGGCGCCATCTTCACCGACTTCCGCGGCGTGGACGTCGCCGGGATGACGGCGCTTCGGGCAAAGCTACGTGCCCAGGGCAGCCGCTACGTCGTAACCAAACGCGCCCTCGCCGAGCGCGCGTTGGCCGGAGTTCCGCCCGAGAAGGTCGCGACGCTGTTGGCGGGCGCTACCGGCATCGCGTTCACCGGCGCCGAACCCATAGACGCCGCGAAGATTTTAGTCGATTTTAAAAAGGATTACGAGACCTTCCTAATCAAGGGCGGCCTATTGGGCGGCGAATTCGTCGCCGCCGATTGGGTGGTTGTGCTCGCGGCGACGCCGCCGCGCGAAGTCCTTATCGGCCGGCTTTTGGGGGCCTGGATGTCGCCAGCCACCGCCGCGGTAGGGCTCTTCGCCGGCCTGTTGCGCAAATTCCTGGGGACGCTGACAGCTATAGCGGATAAAAGGAAAGAGGCCGACGCCGAAAATAAGTCCGACCCGACTTAAGTTCGCGGGCGAAAGTATTTAAGGAGGAAAGCCCTTCGGGGCGTATCGCTTATGACGAAAGAGAAGATCAAAGAAGCCATTAGGTCTATGACCGTCCTCGAGCTCGCCGAATTGGTTAAAGAACTCGAGGAGGAGTTCGGCGTAACCGCCGCGGCGCCCGTCGCCGTCGCCGCGGGCCCGGCGGCGGGCGAAGCGGCCGCCGAGGAGAAAACCGAATTCACCGTAACGCTGAAAGCCTTCGGCGAGAAGAAAGTGCCCGTCATTAAGGTCGTCCGGGAGCTTACCGGTTTGGGCCTTATCGAGGCCAAAGACTTGGTAACGAACGCGCCCGCCGCGGTAAAGGAAGGCGTAAGCAAAGAAGACGCGGCGCAGATGAAGGCCAAGCTCGAGGAAGTGGGCGCGACCGTCGTTATCGAATGACCGGCCTTTGCCCTCTTATTGAGGAACGACCGGCCGCGGCGCGGGGACTCGGGCCGCGGCGGGTGTTTAGCGGTGCACTCACGTCGGGAGGTTAGGAGGGTTGAAGATAAAAAGGGAATCCTTCGCAAAGGCCCCGGAAACGGTTGCGATCCCGAACTTGTTGGATATCCAGAAGACGTCGTACGACGACTTCTTTCAACTCGATATTCTCCCCAACAAACGCCGTGACCAGGGCTTGCAATACATCTTCCAAAACACCTTCCCCATCTACGACTTCAACGGCGACTCCTACCTCGACTTCATCGAATACAGCACCGGTTATACGAAATATACTATCGAAGAGTGCCGCGTTAAAGGGTTGTCGTACGACGTCCCGCTACGCGCCAAGTTCCGTTTCGTCGTCCGCGAGCGCGAAGCGCCGGATAAAGAGCCGCGCGTCGTCGATATCCGCGAGGAAGAGCTCTACCTCGGCGAAGTGCCGATGATGACCGAGCGAGGCTCGTTCCTCATCAACGGCGCCGAGCGCGTTATCGTCTCCCAGCTCCACCGCTCGCCGGGGTTGGTCTTCAAGCAAGTCGAGCACTCCAGCGGCAAAATCCTCTACCGCGCCTCGGTTATCCCCCATCGCGGCTCGTGGCTCGAGATCGCCTACGACGTCAACGGCGTCGTTAACTTCTCCGTCGACCGAACCAACCGCCAACCGCGTGTTCCCGTAACGGTCCTCCTTCGGGCCCTCGGCTTCGGCGACGCCGGCGAAATCGCCCGGCTGTTTTACGACGTCGAGTCGGTGAACGTAAGCCGCCGGACGGGCTTGCTCGGCAACTACCTGGCCGCTGACGTAAAGACCGTCGAGGATACTACGCTCTTCCCTCGCTTTACGCGTATCGACGAGAACGTCCTCGACCTCCTCCGCGATAATAAAGTCAAGTCCGTCGAGGTCATCCAAAGCCGGAACGGTTTGGATATAAGCGCGTTCCTTCCTACCCTCATAAAGGACGACGAGAGCCGGATCAAGACCCGCGCCGACGCGTTGATTAAGATTTACAACGAGCTCCGCCCCGGCGACCTCTCCAACTTCGAGACCGCGGAGGCAGCGTTCCAAAATATCTTCTCTAACCCGAAACGCTATGACTTGAGTAGGGTCGGCCGGCGCAAGCTCAACTTCAAGCTGGGGCTCGACTTCCCCCTCGACGACCGGACGCTCCACGCCGAAGACATCCTGGAAGCGATCCGGCGCCTCGCCACCCTCCACGCCCAGGAAGGCGACGTGGACGATGTAGACCACCTGGGCAATCGCCGCGTCCGGGCGGTCGGCGAGCTGTTGGAATACCGTTTCCACGTCGGCCTGACGCGGATGGAACGCGTTATCCGCGAGCGGATGAGTATCCTCGATATCGAGGATTGTATGCCCCGCGACCTCGTCAACGCCAAGCCGCTGATGAGCGCCGTCAAGGAATTCTTCGGCTCCAGCCAACTCAGCCAGTTCCTCGACCAGATCAACCCCCTTGCCGAATTGACGCATAAAAGGCGCCTCTCGGCCCTCGGGCCCGGCGGCCTTAGCCGCGAACGCGCCAACTTCGAAGTCCGCGACGTCCATTATACCCACTACGGCCGGATGTGCCCGATAGAAACGCCCGAAGGCCCCAACATCGGCCTTATTACCAGCTTGGCGACGTACGCGCGGATAAACGAATTCGGCTTCGTCGAGACGCCCTACCGTCGTGTAAAGCGAAGTAAAGTTGCGGACGAGGTCGTATTCTTGGACGCGGGGGAAGAGGACCGGTATACCGTCGCCCAGGCCAACGCGCCGCTGGACGCGCGCGGCCGCTTCACGACCGACTTCGTATACGCGCGCCGGCGTGGCGAGTTTCTCCTCGTGGCGCCGGGAGAGGTCGACTTCATAGACATCTCGCCCCGCCAGCTCGTCTCCATTTCCGCGGCCCTCATCCCGTTCCTCGAGCACGACGACGCCAACCGGGCCCTTATGGGGTCCAACATGCAACGCCAAGCGGTTCCCCTTGTCCATACGGAAGCGCCGTACGTTTCCACCGGCATCGAAGGCCGCGTCGCCCGCGACTCCGGCGTATTGGTAATGGCCCGCGCCGCGGGAACGGTGGAGAAAGTTACCGCCGACACTATCGTCGTCCGGCCCGCGAGCGCCGAAGAGGACGCCACCTACGGTTGGTACGAGCCGGACGCATACCACCTGAAAAAATACGAACGCACCAACCAGGATACTTGTTTCAACCAAGTACCCATAGTGCACAAAGGCGACCGCGTCCGCGCGGGCGACGTTATCGCCGACGGGCCGGCGACCAGCGACGGCGAACTCGCCCTCGGCCGTAACATCCTCGTCGCGTTTATGCCGTGGTTAGGGTATAACTTCGAAGACGCGATCGTAGTGAGCAAACGAGTCGCCGAGAGCGACGCCTTTACGTCCATTCACATCGAGGAATTCGAGATCGAGTGCCGCGATACCAAGCTCGGCCGCGAGGAGATCACACGAGACATACCCAACGTCGGCGCCGACGCCCTTAAGAACCTCGACGAGCACGGTATAATCCGCGACGGCGCCGAGGTCCACGCCGGCGATATTATGGTCGGTAAAGTGATACCCAAGGGCGAGTCGGAGCTCACGCCCGAGGAGCGCCTCCTCCGGGCCATATTCGCCGAGAAGGCGGGTGAAGTCCGCGACGCTTCGCTCAAGGCACCGCCCGGGATGAACGGCATCGTCGTCGACGTCAAGGTCTTCTCGCGCAAGGAGCGCGAGCGAGCCGACGGCCGGGCCCGCGCCGACGAGGCGAGGCGTATCGGCAAACTCGAGGCAGAGAAGACGAAAAAGGTCGAGGCGGCCCGAGAGGTATGCAAGAAGCAACTCAGCAAGCTCCTCCAAGACCGGACGTTCAACTACCGCCTCATCGACGAGCTCACCGGTAACGTCTTGCTCGCGAAAGGGGCGAAGGTAACGCCGAGCGTCCTTCGCAAGAAACTGCTCGAGCCCCTAACGGAGCGGCGCATCCGGATGCACGGCGCCGTGGGTAAGAACGTCGGGAAGGTCGTGAGTCGCTTCCACGCGTACGCCCATGAGGTCTCGAGCACCATCGATAAAGATATCGACCGTATCCGGAAAGGCGACGACCTCCCGCCGGGCGTCCTCAAAATGGTTAAGGTCTACGTGGCGCGCAAACGCCGGCTCACCATCGGCGATAAAATGGCGGGGCGGCACGGGAATAAGGGCGTCGTCGCGAAGATCGTTCCGGTCGAGGATATGCCCGTTATGGAGGACGGGACGCCGGTGGATATCATCCTGAACCCGCTGGGCGTCCCCAGCCGCCTTAACGTAGGCCAAATCTTCGAGACGCACTTGGGGTGGGCCGCCCACAAGCTCGGCACCCGCTTCGAGTCCCCCATATTCGAGGGCGCCACCGAAACCGAGATCAAAGAGTATTTAGAACGGGCGAGCTTCCCGTCCTCCGGCGAGGTCCCCCTCTATGACGGCCGCACCGGCGAACCCTTCAGCCACCCGATTACGGTCGGCTATATCTATCTGTTTAAACTACTTCACCTCGCCGACGACAAGATCCACGCGCGCTCGGTCGGGCCCTACTCCCTCGTTACGCAGCAACCGTTGGGCGGGAAGGGCCAATTCGGCGGCCAGCGCTTCGGCGAGATGGAAGTGTGGGCCCTCGAGGCCTACGGCGCGGCCTACACGCTCCAAGAGCTTTTGACGGTCAAGTCGGACGACGTCTTGGGGCGGGCACGGATGTACGAGGCCATCGTGAAGGGGCGCAACATCCCGCCGGCCGAAACGCCGGAGTCGTTCAACGTGTTAATAAATGAACTCCGGGCCTTGTGCCTGGACGTCTACCCGGAAGAGGCATAAGTGCGCGGCGAAACGTCGGCCGCGGGACAACCGCATAAGGGGATGCCGTGATCTGGGGCCTTTACGACGATAGACGGCACAGCCGGAAAGAATTTTCGTCGGTCTCCATCGGCATCGCCTCGCCGGAGAAGATCCTCTCGTGGTCCCACGGCGAGGTGAAAAAGGCCGAGACTATTAATTATCGGACGTTCCGACCGGAGCGCGACGGCCTTTTCTGCGAACGTATCTTCGGGCCTACGAAGGATTGGGAGTGCTCCTGCGGGAAGTATAAGCGCATTAAAAACCGAAACGTTGTCTGCGACCGATGCGGCGTCGAGGTTACCGAATCGCGCGTCCGCCGCGAGCGGATGGGCCATATAAAACTGGTATCGCCGGTGGCGCACATTTGGTTCGTCAAGGGGACGCCCAACTTCGTTGCCCAACTCTTAGGCGTCTCGAGCCGCGACATCGAACGGGTAATCTACTACGCCGCATATATCGTTACCGACCCGGGGTTGAAGTCGGAGACGGGCCTTGCGAAAGGGCAGATCATCTCGGAGGAGCAATACCGCCAGCTCTACGAGAAATGGCCCGGCGAGTTCGAAGCGGCTTTGGGCGCGCCCGGCGTCCGGTACTTACTCGAGGAGCTGGACTTGGCCGTGTTGTCCGCACAGCTCCACGTTCAGCTCGACGAGACGAGGTCGAAGCAGAAGAAAAAGGCATTGCTTAAAAGGCTCCAGCTGGTGGAGGCGCTTCGGAAGTCGGGCAACCGGCCCGAGTGGATGATACTCGAGGTATTGCCGGTGCTACCGCCGGACCTAAGGCCCCTCGTGCCCCTCGACGGCGGCCGCTTCGCCACCTCCGACCTCAACGACCTCTACCGGACGGTGATAAACCGCAATAACCGCCTCCGCAAGCTCATCGAGCTCAAGGCGCCGGACGTTATCCTCCGTAACGAGAAGAGGATGTTGCAGGAAGCGGTGGACGCGCTCCTGGATAACGGCCGACGCGGCTATGTAGTGCGCGCTATCAACAACCGGCCGCTGAAATCCCTATCCGACAATCTCAAGGGGAAACTGGGCCGTTTTCGGCAGAACCTCTTAGGCAAGAGGGTCGATTATTCCGGCCGCGCCGTCATCGTCGTAGGACCCGAGCTTAAACTCCACGAGTGCGGCATTCCGAAGAAGATGGCGCTGGAGCTCTTCAAACCGTTCATCATCCAGAAGTTGGAAGAACGCGGCTTCGTCCATACGGTAAAGAGCGCGAAACGGTTTGTGGAACAGGTGAAGCCGGAGGTCTGGGACATCCTCGAGGAATGCATCCGCGACTATCCGGTTATGCTCAACCGCGCGCCTACCCTCCACCGTCTCGGCATCCAGGCCTTCAAGCCGGTCCTCGTCGAAGGCTCGGCGATAAGGATACATCCGCTCGTGTGCACCGCGTTTAACGCCGACTTCGACGGCGACCAGATGGCGGTCCACGTGCCGATCTCGCCCGAGGCACAGCTCGAGGCCAATCTGCTTTTAGCCAGTACGCGGAATATCCTCTCGCCGGCCCACGGCAAGCCGCTGGCCACGCCTACCCAGGACATCGTCTTGGGGTGTTACGCGCTGACAAAACCTAAGGCGGGCGAACAGGGTGAGGGGAAAGCCTTTGCCAACTGCGACGAGGTTATGCTGGCCCACGCGTTAGGGGCGGTGGGCCGTAACGCGAAGGTAAAAGTCCGGCTATACGGCGAGCTAATAGATACGACGGTAGGTCGCGTTATCTTCAACGAAATCTTTCCGGAGGGTTTCCTCTTTGTAAATAAGACCGTCGATAAGAAATTCCTAGCCGAATTGATCGCCCAGGTATATAAAAGTTACGGCCTCGGGCGAACGGTCAAACTGCTCGACGCCCTCAAGGACATGGGGTTCCTTCACGCTACCCTCGCGGGCGTAACCTTCGGTAGCGACGACCTTGTCGTTCCGCCCGAGAAGCCGGAGCTCATCGCGAAAACCCAAGAAGAAGTCGCTCGCATCGAGAAACTCTATAAGGCCCAGGCGATCACCTACGGCGAACGGTATAATATGGTTATCGACGCCTGGACGCAGACGACGGACCTGTTGGGCGACCTCGTATTCCAGCGGCTGGCCGGCGACCAAAAGGGGTTTAACCCGGTATTTTTGATGGCCGATTCCGGCGCTCGCGGCTCCCAGAACCAAATACGCCAACTCGCCGGCCTCCGCGGCTTGATGGCGAAGCCCCAGAAGAAAATAACCGGGCAGATCGGCGAGATCATCGAACAACCCATATTGGCGAACTTCCGCGAAGGTCTGTCGGTTTTGGAATACTTCATCTCGACACACGGCGGGCGGAAAGGGTTGGCCGATACGGCGCTCAAGACCGCCGACGCCGGCTACCTTACGCGCCGCCTGGTAGACGCATCCCACGACCTCATCATAACCCAAAAAGACTGCCATACGCTGTTGGGTATTCAAGTAACCGCTCTCAAGGAGGGGGAGGAAGTAATCGAGTCGCTGGGGGACCGCGTTCTCGGACGCGTGGCCCTGGATGACGTCTACGACCCGGTTACGGGCGACCAGATCGTGACCGCCGACGAGCTGATAGATGATAAGGGGGCGGAGCGCATCGAGTTATCTAACGTCACCGCCGTCCGGATACGCTCGGTCCTTACTTGCGAATCGCGCCGGGGCGTATGCGCCCTATGTTACGGCAAGAACATGGCTACGGGGAAACTCGTGAACGTGGGGGAAGCGGTGGGCGTCATCGCGGCGCAATCGATCGGCGAACCCGGGACCCAACTCACCCTCCGCACGTTTCACGTCGGAGGAACGGCGAGCCGTATCATCGAACAGTATAAGCTCGCCGCGCGCGCCGCCGGCCTGGCACGCTTCGAACACCTACGCACCGCCGCGCGCGCCGACGGCTTAACGGTTGTATTATCACGGAACTGCGAGCTGACAATCGTGGATGAGGAAGGCCGCGACCGCATGAAATATACTGCTCTCTTCGGAGCAATGCTCACAATATATGTAGGTGAGTACGTTGTCATAGTGTTAGGTG
>CAZJNB010000045.1:0-10310 GCA_964547385.1 uncultured bacterium | reverse complement strand
GATGTAATGGGCAGCGGGCCGGTTACCCTCTCCGCTATAGGCATAGACCTTCTTGCCGGCGTGCCGGACGCCCTTTATCTCCGCCCGGAGCTCCTGCGTCAACGCGCTCACCCCCGGGCCGAAGCCGGCGTTGACGTTCCCGATACGCAATATTACGCCCCGGACGCGTCGGTCGTCCCGCGCGGCGCGAAGGCCACGGAGGACGTCGCGGACGCCGGTGCCCTTACCGCCGAGGAGCGAGAAGCCCGGCGCCTCCTCCGCCAATTTGCCGGAGATATCGACCTCGGCGTATCGCCCGCCGAAGTCGAAGGCCGAGGGCCGCCGCCCGAGGTTGAAATATACGCTCGCGTTGTCGCCCGTTACGTCGCCCTTATCGCTCACGCGGGCGTCGTAGCCGACGCCGCCGTAGCCGAAACCCAAACTTAGGCCGCCGGCGAAGTTCCGCTCGTCGTCGACGCCGAAAGCAAGCTTCACGCCGGACACGACCTCGACATCCGCGCCGAGCTGGTAACCCACGTCCCTAAAGGCGTCGCCCTCCCGGAGGCCGGCGTCGCAACTGAGGGTGAGCCGTTCCCACCCGGGCCGCACCGCCACCGCGGCTACGTACGTCCGCCGCTCGAGTCGCCGGAGGAACCGTGGCTCGTTGAGGTTACGGGCGACCGCACCCAACGAGACGTAACGGCTTGGGCGAAGCAAGACGCCCGCGTCCACCGTCCACGCCGACGTCAAATAGGGTTGGGAAGCGGCCAAGCGGTTCACCCCCGCGCCCACGCCCAGCCACGGCGTAACCGGCACGCCGTAGGTCCAGCTGAAGCGGCTCGAGCGAACGTTCTCGTCCCGCGCGCGCATCCAATCGTAACCCACGCCGCCGACGAGAGTATCGAAGTAGCAATGGAAATTCTTCGCGCCCCGCGGTTGGACGTAGTTGGAAAAGTAGCCGTTGAAGCCGTGGCCGGCCGCCAGCCCGGCCGGGTTCAGCGGGACACTCGTCGCGTCGTCCGCGACAGCCACCGAGGCCGCGGCGCCGCTCAGCGGCGGCGGCCAATAGGAATAGACGTCGAACGCGCCGGCGGCGCCCGCGCCGACCAAAGTTAAAATCAAAACAGTCGTTTCAGCGAACTTCATTATAACCTCCCTCTATACGAACGGCGGCGTGATGATAACTTAATATCGCCGAACCCGCAACCATTTATAAAGGCAAATAGGCCGCGCACGCCACCATATTCTCTTGACTACGGCCACGCCGGAGAATATAATCCCCTAAAGGAGGAAGGAGCAGATGGAGCGCGTCGTCGGGACCAACCGCCGGGCCCGCCACGAATATCATATATTGGACACGTACGAGGCCGGCCTCGTCCTCGCCGGCGCCGAGGTAAAGTCGCTCCGCGCCGGGAAGGTATCGCTGGGCGACGCCTACGCGGCGCCCCAAGGAAACGAGATTTTTATATTCAACCTCCATATCCCGCCCTACGACAAAAACACGACGGCGCCGCTCTCGCCGCGGCGGCCGCGCAAACTGCTCCTAAGCCGAGGCGAGCTCCGCCGTATCGCCCGCGCGGTGGCGCAGAAGGGCGTTACGCTCGTCCCGCTTAAGATATACTTCTCCCGGGGATACGCAAAGGTGGAAATCGCCCTCGCACGGGGAAAGAAAAAATATGATAAACGCGATATTATTCGCGCCAAAGACGAGGAAATACTGCGTTGGAACCCGAAGAAATAAGAGACGGGCCCCGGCAACGCGTCGGGATTAGGGTCCGGCGCGCGGCGTTGGCCGTCGCCGCCGCGGCTCTCTTGCCACCCGCGGCGTGGGGCGCGGCCAACCGCATCACCGGGATGGCCGTCAGGAACTACACCGACTACACCGCGGTCATCCTCAAGTTGGAGAGGCCCGCGGTCTTCAAGGTTACCAAGACCAAAGACGGCCGGCTGGCGGTCGTCGTGGCCAATTGTACCGTCGCGCCGGCCGCAGCCCGCCTTACGGAAACAGTCGGCGCTGTTAAAAAAGTTTCGTCCGCCACCGTCGGCGGCCGGGCGTGGGTTTATATCACCCTCGCTAAGACCGCTAAATCCTACGAGGGGAAGTCCCTCAAGACGCCGCCGCAAATATTCTTCAAGGTCTATAAAAAAACGTCCGCGACGAAGACGCCGAAAGAGAAGCAACCTAAAAAAGTAGCAACGCCGCCCGCCACCGCCGCCGCGGGCGAGTTTCCCACCTCGGCCGACGAAATTTCACCCGATACGACGCCCACCAAGATCGATACCATCTGTATTGACCCGGGCCACGGCGGCCGCTTCACCGGCGCCGAAGGGCCCGGCGGCTCCATAGAGAAAAACGTCGACCTCTCGATATCGCTCTACCTCGCGCGCCTCCTCCGCGACCGCCTCGGCGTCCGCGTCGTTATGACCCGTACCGACGACAGCCACGTCTATATGCGTGACCGCACCGGCCTCGCCAACGCCGTCAAGGCGGACCTCTTCATCGACGTCCACAACAACGCCGTCCTCAACGCCAAGGTGGGCGGAACCGAAACGTATTTCCTCTCGCAATCGCGTAACGACTGGAAGCGCGCCGCGACCATCGCCGAGAACCAGGACTTCCTCGCCGAGAACCCCAACTTCGGCGCCGACGCCGGGACCCTCAACTTCATCCTCTCGATGCTCGCGCAAAACGAGTTCCTCGAGGAATCCTCCGAGCTGGCCCACCTCGTCCAAAAGAGCATGGTAGATAAACTCGGGCGCCGCGACCGCGGCGTCAAACAGGCCCCCTTCTACGTCCTGGTCGGCTGCGAGATGCCCTCCATCCTCGTCGAAACCGCCTTCATCACGAACCCCACCGAGGAGAAACTCCTGAACGAGCCGGCCTGGCAGAAGAAAACCGCGACCGCTATCTACGAAGGCATCAAGGCCTATAAAGACGCCTACGAAAAGAAAATGGGGACGCGGTAACCGCGCCGCCGTGGGCCTATGACTTCCGCGGAGATAATCGCGCTCGTCGTCGCCGTCCTGGCCGCCGCCCTCGCCGCCGGCGCGGTTATGTTTCTCTTCTCATCGAACCGCCGCCGCGCCGATAGCTTGGCGCGAGCGAGCGACGCCGCCAGCGCCGCGGACGTAGCGGCCCTCCGCCAGGCGGTGGACGCCCGCCTCGACAACTTCACCCGCCTCCTCGCGAACACCTCCGACGCCATCAACCGACAGCTGGCCGCCGCGGGCGACACGATCACGTCGGTCCAACAGGGCATCGGCGAGCTCCGTAGCTCCTCCGATAAAGTCGTCGAGCTCGGCCAGAACATCAACAAACTCCAAGAAATACTCCGACCGCCCAAGGCGCGCGGCGGCGTCGGCGAGGTCCTGCTCGATAATGTTCTCGCGCAAGTCCTCTCCCCCTCCCAATACCGGCGCCAATTCCCACTGGCCGGCTCCTTCGTGGACTTCGCGGTTAAAGTGGGCAACAAATACGTCCCCATAGACGCCAAGTTCCCCCTCGAGAGTTTCGAACGGATGCTGGCCGCGGAGGACGAGGCCGGACGGGCCAAGTGCCGCCGCGAGCTCCGCGGCGTCGTGAAGGGGAAAATAGACGACATCGCCGCCAAGTATATCCGCCCGGACTTGGGGACCTACGACTTCGCGTTGATGTATTTACCATCGGAGAACCTCTACTACCAGGCCGCGGTCGCCGACGCCGAGCTCTTCGACTACGCGGCGCGCCGCCGCGTCTTTCCGGTATCGCCGGCGACGGTCTACGTCTACCTCGCAACGATCGCCCTCGGCCTCCGCGGGATGGCGCTGGAGGGCCGCGCCGCCGTCATCGCCGCGGAGCTGAGCCGCCTGGGCGACGAGCTCGGAAAATTCCAAGAGCTATTCCGCGTTACCGGAAAACACCTCCGCGACGCGGCGAACAAATACGACGAGGCCGGGCGCGCGCTTGCGACCTTCGGCGACCGCCTCGACGCCGCGCGCCTAATCGAAGCCGACGATAGCGGCCGCGAACGAGCGGTGCCGCCGGCGGATACTCAGCTCTTCGACGCGTAAAGATGATGGCGAGCGAACGCGCATCCCGAACGTGGAAAGCCGCCGCCGCGGCCGCGGCCTTCGTCGTTCTCGCCGCCCTCATCTGGGCCGCCGGCCACTATCGCGACGTCGTCCTCTCCCGAAGGCCGCCCGCACCGGAAGGAGAGACCGCGGCCACCGCGGCCGCGACGTCCGCCGACATCTACTTCGCCGACGCCGAATATACGGAGCTCGTCGCGGAACGCCGCGAAGTCGCCGCCGCGGCCACGCCGGAAGAGCGCATCCGGCTGGTCGTTACCGCTCTCATCGCGGGCCCGCGGGAAGCGGCGCTTTCGCCCACCCTCCCCGCCGACGCCAAGCTGTTATCCGTCTTCCGCCGCGACCGCGTGGCCCTCCTGAACTTCGACGAACATATCCGCTCGAAACGCTTCGGCTCCACCGGCGAACTCTTCGCCGTCAACTCCCTCTACCGCACCGTTACCGCCAACGTCGAGGACGTGGACGGCGTCATCATCCTCGTGGACGGCCGAATGTCTCAGACGCTCGCGGGCGAGGGCGGCCACGTCGCCGCGGGCTTCCCCCTCTACGGCGAACTCGGGCGCTACGTCTCGCCGCCGCCGGAGGCCGGCGGCAAATGACGGCCGCGGCCCCCATCGCCGTCTTCGATTCCGGCGTCGGCGGCCTAACCGTCGCCCGCGCCCTCGCCGCGGCCCTCCCCGCGGAGGACCTCATCTACCTCGGCGATACCGCCCGCGTCCCGTATGGGCCCAAGTCGGCCGCGACGGTCAAACGCTTCGCCGGCGAATGCGTCGCGTTCCTCCTCCACTTCCGACCGAAACTCGTCATTATCGCGTGCAACACCGCGTCGGCGACGGCGCTCGATTACCTTCGGGATAAAGTGGACGTTCCCCTCGTAGGGGTAATCGAGCCGGGGGCGCGCGCCGCCGCGGCCGCGACTAAGCGCAAACGCGTCGGCGTCATCGGCACCCGCGCGACGGTCGCGAGCGGCGCTTACGCCCGAGCCGTCGGCGCCCTCGAGCCGGCGGTGGAAGTCTTTGCCCACGCCTGCCCGCTCTTCGTCCCGCTGGTAGAGGAGGGGCGTATTAAAGGGCCTATCGTAGAGGCCGTAGCCGCGGAATACCTCCGACCTCTCGCCGCGCGCGAAGTGGACACCCTCATCCTCGGCTGCACCCACTACCCGGTCCTACGGCCGGTTATCCAAAAGGTAGTGGGTGGCGGCGTCACCCTCATAGACTCGGCCGATGCGGTATCGCTCACCGCGCGGGAGCTCCTCGCGAGTCGCGGCGAAATACGGCCGGGAGACGCGCCGGCGCGGCCGCCTCGCTTCTTCGTAACGGACGTCGTCGAGGAGTTCGCGCGCGTGGCCCGCGCCATCTGGCCGGAGCGTCCCGGCCGGATCGAACGAGTCGAACTGGCCTAAGCGCTCAAGGAGTCGGGAGAGTTAACGGATGACATCCGGGAAACGGCCGAAGACGGTATATTGGATGTGGGCGCTCGGCGCCCTGGGCGTAGCCGTTACGGCACTCGCGACGGTGCTCGAGCCGCCGTCGCTCCACCCGGAGATGGTCGCACCGGTCCTCATCATCGCCGCCGCGGCGTTCTTCTCCGGCATCTACCAAATACGGCTTACTTCGGAAAACGTCGTTTCCATTTGCGTCGCGGCGTTCGCCGCGGGCGTCTTCGCCTTCGGGCCCATAATCGGCGCCTGGCTCGCCGCGGTCGTGGATTTTTTCATAACCATCGTGGACAACCGCCGGGTGAAGCAAGGCCTCGCGGCGCCGCCGCCGCCCGACGCGGCGCCCGGGCGACTCCCGTTCAACACCGGCCTTAACGCGGCGATGTTCCTCGCAGGCGGTTACGCCTATCGCCTCGTCGCCGGCAACGCGCCGCTACGGAGCGTAGACGTTACCACCATCGTCGGCGTCCTGGCGTTCTTCGTAGCCCTCCAACTCGTCAACACGCTCTTTATGGGCCTATTGTGTTTCGTCCGCGAACCCCGGCCGCTCCGGCACTTGCTGAGAGACAGCATTAAATGGGCCCTCTTCGATCTGCCGCTTATACCCGCGGCCGTCGTCCTGGCGTTGTTTTACGCCCAGGGGATGTTATGGGGGCTGGCGTTCGCCGCGGCGTCGCTCGTCTTCGCGAGCTCGTTGCTCCAGCGCGAGAACCGGCTGGACCTCGTCGTCAAGAGGTACGTCTCCTCGGCGAAGTCCTCCAAAATATTGGCCAACCCCTACGAGCTCCTCCGGGCGGAACGGCGGAATATAAGCATAATTTTCGCGGACCTCCGGGGCACAACGGGCATAAGCCAGCGGCTCCCGCCTACCGAGATGCTGACGCTCCTAAACGACTTTCATCACGCGATGATCGAGGAAGTCGTCAAGGCCGGGGCGACGGTGGACAAAATACTGGGCGACGGTCTGATGATCCTGGTGGGCGCGCCGGTGCGCCAGGAGGACCACGCCGCCAAGGCGGTCCGGTTGGCGGTAACCATGCAACGCCGCTACAAGGGCGTCCAGGCCGAGCTCGAGCGACGCGGCCTCCCGGCGCCGGGGATGGGCATCGGCGTCTCCACCGGCGAAGTCGTTATCGGAAACGTCGGCTCGGAGCTCCGGCTCGACTATACCGCCATCGGCGGCGAAGTCAACGTGGCCTCGAAGCTCTGCACCGCCGCCGCGGCCGGCGAGATATTGCTGAGCGACGGTTGTGCGCGCCGCGTCGAGGAGACCGTCGCCTCCGGGCGGGCGCCATATCTGGCGGAAGTAACCTTCGAAGGGCGGCCGCCGCTCGAGGTCGCCGGCCTGAGCGAACCTCTCTCGCCGGTAGAGGTAACCTACGGCTAAGGCGACTACTCGAGCTTATACTCGTACGTTATCTCGCACGCCTTCGAGAGCATGGCCGCGGCGGAACAATATTTTTCCTGCGAGAGTCTTATCGCCTCCGCGACATCTTTTTCGGAAAGACCTTCGCCGCCCAAGTAATAACTTAGGTGAATGCCGGTGAACACTTTCGGATGTTCCTCGGCCCGGGCCGCGGCGACCTCGAGCCGGAACGCCTCCAGCGGCGCGCGTTTCTTCCGCAGAATCGAGACCACGTCCATCCCGGTGCACCCGGCCAGGCCGAGCAGGAATAACTCCAGCGGCCGAGCCGCGGCGGCCGCGCCGCCGAAGTCCGTCGGACCGTCCATCGCGAGCCAGTGGTTGCTATCCGCTTTCCCGACAAAGGACAGGCCGGCCACCATACGCACTTCCGCTTTCATACACAACCTCCTGTTAGCTAATATTATATAACCCGAGGTCAAATATGCCCGTTACTAAACCCCGCGCCGACAGCCGGCGCCCGGACCAACTTCGGCCGGTGAAGATAAGCCGCCACTTCCTAAAATACCCCGAAGGGTCATGCCTCGTCGAGGTCGGCGATACCAAAGTCATCTGCGCCGCGTCGCTCGAAGCGGGCGTCCCCAATTGGCTCGAGGGCGGCGCGCGCGGATGGGTTACCGCGGAATACGCGATGTTGCCGCGGGCTACGCAACGCCGGAACGCCCGGGAAGGGCGCACCGCCCGGCCCGCGGGCCGCACGATCGAAATCCAACGGCTCGTAGGCCGATGCCTGCGCGCAGTAACGGACCTGACCGCGCTGAGACAACGCCACGTCGTCATCGATTGCGACGTCATCCAGGCCGACGGCGGTACCCGCGCCGCCGCTATTACCGGCGGCTACGTTGCCCTCCGCGACGCCTTCGCCGGCATCGCTACCGACGACGGCAAATCGCTCCTCGCCGACGTCGTCGTGGGTATCTCCGTGGGCATCGTCAGCGGCCGGGCCCTGCTCGATTTGGCCTACGACGAGGACCGCCGGGCAACGGTTGATATGAACTGCGCGTTCGCCGGAAGCGGCAACCTCGTCGAAATCCAGGGGACCGGCGAGGGCCGACCTTTCTCCGAAGCCGAGCTTGTAGAACTCTTGGCGTTGGCCCGCCGGGGCGCCACGACGCTCGTTCGCCTCGTAAGCCAACTCTTCGAGCGCGACCTCGACGCCATCCGAACACACGACGGAACGTAGCAGCCGCCTATGGCCGACGGTTTCAAGTTTGAAGTCGTAGCGACCGCCGACGACGCCCGCGCCGGCCTCCTCACAACCCCTCACGGAACGGTGAAGACGCCGGCCTTTATGCCCGTCGCGACGCAAGCCGCGGTCAAGCTCCTGGCGCCCGACGAGTTCGCCGCCGCGGGGACGAGCATCGTCGTCGCCAACGCCTACCATCTCCACCTCCGCCCCGGCGAAAATGTAGTCGCCCGCCAGGGCGGCCTCCACAAATTTATGTCCTGGCCGGACGCTATCCTCACCGATAGCGGCGGCTTTCAGGTCCACTCGCTCGCGTCGCGGCGCGAGGTTGACGACGACGGCGTTACGTTCTCCTCCCACGTCGACGGCCGGACAATACGCCTTACGCCCGAGACGATGACCCGTATCCAGGAGGAGCTGGGCGCCGACCTCGCGATGGCCCTCGACTATTGCACCACTTATCCCACGTCCCGGGAGGAAGCCGAGCGGGCCGTCCGGTTGACGACGGCGTGGGCGCGTCGCTGCCGCCAAACCCACTCGTCCCCCCGCCAAAGGCTCCTCGGCATCGTCCAGGGCGCCACCTTTGAAGACCTCCGTACCCGTAGCGCGGCCGAGCTCGTCGCGCTGGACTTCTTCGGTTACGCTATCGGCGGCCTCTCCGTAGGCGAAGATACGACGACGACGACGTCCGTCGCCCGTCTCACCGCGGCCCTCTTGCCGCCGGCAAAAATCCGCTACTTAATGGGCGTCGGCCGTCCCGACGACCTCGCCCGGGCGGTACGCGCCGGCGTCGACCTCTTCGACTGCGTCGTGCCGACGCGGGAGGGGCGCCACGGCACCGCGCTGGGCCGCGCGGGCCGGTTGAATATCCGTCGGTCTTCTATGGGCGACGACGGCCGCCCGTTGGAACCGGGATGTAGTTGCTACACCTGTCGCCGTTTCAGCCGGGCGTATCTAAGACACCTCTTCGTCGCGGGGGAACACCTCGCCGCGCGGCTCGTCTCGCTCCACAATATTCATTTTATCCAAACCTTCCTCGCCGAGCTACGGCGGCGTATTCTAACCGGCAACGTTGACGTCGAGGCCGGCTCGTGTTAATATCATATCGCGTGGCCAAGGTCCTTTCAACAATACTCTTCCTCGTCGCCCCGGCGTTCGCGTCGGTGTGGGTCGGCTACGACGGCGGCCTGGCGCAATACACGGACGACGGCGACTTCGTCCAGCGCTACGAGGACTACCGTCGGCCGGTCTCGCTCCAGCTGGACGCGCAACGGGGCCACCTGTGGTTCATCGACGCGTACGACTATAAACTCGTATGCTTCGACGTCGCCGCCGGGACGGCCCTCTTCTTTATTACGGACGCCGCTCACACGGCGGACATCACCACGAGCGATATCAGGATATACCTACGGGAGAAACGGCCGGTCGAACCCTCGCTCGCGCTCGACGCCGGCGACGGCGGCGTCTGGCTCGCCGACTTCTATAACCACGAAATAGCGAAGTACAGCGCCGAAGGGAAAGAGCTCTTCCGCACCGGCGCGTTCCACGAGCCGTTCGCCATCGCCGCTTTGGGGGACGGCTCGGCGTGGGTCGCCGCCGGCATTAGAACGTTGAATCTCGTCGGCGCCGACGGGAAAACCGAGTTGAGCCAAGCGGGCGTCAACGAGGCCCGCGCGCTCGCGTACGATAAAGAGCGGGAGTTGGTATGGGTCGCCGACTACCGCAACAACCGCGTCCTCGGCGTCACCCGCCGAGGCCAATTGAAGAGGAAGATAACCCGCATCGAATTACCGTCGGCGTTAGCGGTGGACGCGGCCCGGGGCATCGTATGGGTGGCAACACATTACGCCGGCATCCTCCGCATCTCGGCCGACGACGAGGAAATAACCGGCGCCATCGCCGAACCCGAAAGCATCTCCGCGCTCACCCTCGACGCCGAAGGCCGGCTGTGGGTCGCCTACGACGAGGACGGCGAAGTCATTCGCTACTCCCCGGCGGGAGAGCGGGAAGTCGTCATCAAGAGGGTAAACACGCCCACCGGTATCGCGGCCGATTGAACCGCGCCCGCCGCCGCACGATAGGCCGTCTGACGCTACCAACGCCATTCCACGTGATACTGAACGCCCGGCTTCATCCGGGTTATACGCCAGCGTAACGTGGCGCCGTCGGCGCCGCGCTCTAGCTCCGCCGGCTTCTCGGCACGCCCCTCGAGCCGG
>CAZJNB010000044.1:0-10317 GCA_964547385.1 uncultured bacterium | reverse complement strand
AGACCTTGACGCCGTTTTGGCCCGGCGGGTTGTGGGACGCGGTTACTTGAAGCCCCGCGGCGGCGCGCCGCCACAGCGCGAGCATCGGCACCGCCGGCGTCGCGGCCGTCCCCAGGACCGCCGCCGTCGCGCCGGCCTTCCGCACGCCCCGCACGACCGCGGCGGTGAAAACGCCCGCGACGTCCCGCGGGTCCCACCCTACGACGACTTCGCGGGAGGCGCCGTATTCCGCCAGCCACCACTCGGCGAAGGCGAACGCGTATCCCTCCAGGAACGCGTCCGTGATGACGCCCTCCTCGACGAACGCCTGCCACGGCGTCAACGCCGCCAGGGCCGGCTCGCGCTGGCGGCGAACGGGCCGCCGGACGCCGTCGGTCCCCTGTATCCGCTCTATATTCATACTACGCCGCCGGCCCGAGCCGCCGCGGCTTCGCCGTTAGGTATAATATTAACGGCCGCGCCGCTCGCCGACGTCGTGCCGTTGCCGCAGTTTAACGACGGCGTCGCCGGCGACGACGCCGCGGATGTTACAGTTGGCATAGATAATCGTCCGCGGCCCGATTATCGTTCCCGGGTTCGCGACGGCGTTACACCCTATTTCGACGTCGTCGCCGCAAATGGCGCCGAACTTATTCAGGCCGGTGTCCATCCGGCGGCCGGCGACGGAAATGATAATATTCTTGTCGGCCGCGACCTTCCAGTTGGACAACTTCACGCCCGCGCCCAGGTTCACCCGTTGCCCGAGGATGCTGTCGCCGACGTAATTGAAGTGCGGCGCGTGCGCGCCCTCCAACAGCAACGAGTTTTTCACTTCGCTGGCGTGGCCCACGATACAGCGGTCCGCCAGGATAACGTTTCCCCGGATATACGCGCCCGCGCGTATCTCGCAAGCCGCGCCGATGACCGTCGGGCCTATGATGACGGCCCCCGGCTCGACGACGGTGCCGGCGCCGATGTCCACGTCGTCGCCGAGGATATACGCGCCCGGGCGCACGTCCCCCTCGCGCCGGCCGCGAAGGCTCTCGCGGGCCAAAGACGCCAACGCCGGGAGGGCCTCCCACGGCCGGGTGAACCGGCGCAGGAAGTCGCCGTAGGCCGTGGTATCCAAATCGAACAACGCCGCCGTTGTAACCGTCGCGCTCACGGCCTTCCTCCGCTCCGCCATCAGTTTTGGGTGGCCTCCAACACTTCTATCAACGCCGCGGCGAGCTTCGTGGGGTCGTGCCGCAGGACCGTCTTGGTCTGGACGTCGCCCGCGCCGTCCTCCCGGCGGATGGAGCGCTCCTCGACCTCGGCGATAACGTCGGCGGCGTGGATGATACTCCCCTCCACCACCTGGAACTCGCGGCCGCCGCCGAAGTCGATAGTCGAGACATCCTCGGCGTCGCGGCGGTCGAAGAGGAGCTGACGCGCGCCCTCGCGTTCGTATTTCTCCAAGACCTCGCGCGAGACCTCGCGGCTGTTGACCAATACGTAGTCTATGGGAAAGCCGCCGTATTTTTTGACTTCCCGAATGTGCTCGGACAGGCTATAGCCGTCCGTCTTCCCGGGCTGGGTCATCACGTTCGCGATGTATATCGTGCGGCAGGCGGCCTGTTTTACGGCCGCGGGTATTCCCCGGACAAGCAAGTTGGGGATGATGGAGGTATAGAGGCCGCCGGGGCCGAGTATCACTACGTCCGATTCCAAGACGGCCTCGACGACGCCGGGCATAGGCCGGCACTCGAACTCCTCGGCCTTGGCGCCGCCGCCGTCCCCGCCGTTCTCCCGATGCGCGAGGAAGACGCGGCGGATGCGGCCGCCGCCGTTGCTGTTCAACTCGTCCTCGCCGACGAGCACGCGGCCGTCGTCCATCTCCGCGCACAGGCGGACGTGGTCGAGCGTCGCCGGGAGGATGGTGCCCTCGACGCGGAGGACGCGGCTCGCGTCCTTGATCGCGTTCAGGTAGTTATTATCGTTCATTTGGATGAGAGCCGTCAAGAGCAAGTTGCCGAAAGATTGCTCGGCGAAAGCGCCGCCGCCAACGAACTTGTGCAAGAAGAGCTTGGCTAAAAGCTCCTCCTCGTCGGCGAGCGCCGTCAAACAGCCGCGGATGTCGCCCGGCGGCAGTATGCCGAACTCGTCGATCAACTTGCCGGTCGCGCCGGCGTCGTCCGAGACCGTTACCACCGCCGTCAGGCTGGAGAGGTCGAGCGGCGCCTCCTCGTCCTCGTCGTGGCGGCGAACGTAACCCTTGATGCCGCGCAGGAGCGTCGCGAGGCCGGTGCCGCCGCCGAGGGCCACGAGCCGCAACTTATTCAGCGAGAAAGCCATCTCTTATCATCCCTTCCGACCGCGCCGGCCTTACTCGACCGTTACGCTCTTCGCGAGGTTGCGCGGCTGGTCAATATCGCGGCCGAGCGCCGCGGCGGTCTCGTAGGCGATGAGCTGGGCGGGGACCGCCGCCAACACCGGCAAGAACAACTCCGGCACCGCCGGCAGGACCATCGCGTCCTCAATAATACTCGCGGCGCCGTCCCACCCCTCCGGGACGATGGCGAACGTGCGGGCGCCGCGGGCGAGGACTTCGTGCACGTTCGACAACATCTTATCCCACACCGGCCGCTGGGTCATAAACGAGATTACGGGCGTCCCCTCGGAGATCAAGGCGATGGTCCCGTGCTTGAGCTCGCCCGCGGGATACGCCTCGGCGTGGACGTAGGATATCTCCTTGAGCTTCAGCGCCGCCTCCCGCGCGAGCGGCTCGTCCATATTCCTCCCGAGGAAGTAGCAGTCCCGTTCGCCCGCGATTATCTCGCCCCACACCTTGGCCTTCGCCGCGGTGCGCTCGAGCGTCTCCTCGAGGTAGGCGGGTAGCGCCAGGAGGTGGCCCAGGAAATCCTCGCGGGGGAAGCGCCACTTCGCCTTCCGGTGGTCGGCGAGGTAACAGGCCAAGAGGAACAACGCGGTGAGTTGGGCGGTGAAGGCCTTCGTGGAGGCGACGGCGATTTCCGGGCCGGCGCGGGTATAGAGCACCGCGTCGGCCTCGCGCGCCAGCGTCGAGCCGCGGACGTTGACGACCGCGAGCGTCTTGGCGCCGCGGGCCCGCGCGCCCTCCATCGAGGCGATGGTATCGGCGGTCTCGCCCGATTGGCTGATGAGCACCGCTATCGTCTCCGGCCCCACGACCGGCTCGCGGTAACGGAACTCGGAAGCGATGTCGGCGACCACCGGCATCTGGAGCAGGCGCTCGAACAGGCCCTTGCCGAAGAGGCCGGCGTGATACGCGGTGCCGCAGGCGATGAAGTGAAAGGCCTTGGCCCGCCGGATGCGCTCGGGCGTGAGGACCGTCTCGCGCAGGACGATTTCCCCTTCCTTCACCCGCCCTTTGAGCGTCCGCTCGACCGCGCGCGGCTGTTCGTATATCTCCTTCAACATATAATGGGGATAATCGCCCCGGGAGACGTCCTCGGGCGACCAGTCCACTATGGTCAGCTGGCGGCCGGCCAACGACTTCGACGGCTCGTCCAAAAAGGTATCCACGTCGATACGGTCCGCCGCGACCGAGACGACGTCGCCGTTCTCCAGGACGTAGACCTTGTTGGTATCCTGGAGGAGGGCGGTGATGTCGGAGGCGACGAAGTTCTCGCCGCCGCCCACGCCGACGATGAGGGGGGCGTGATAGCGGACCGCGACGATGCGGCGCTCGCCCGCGGCGAGCAGCGCGAGCGCGAAGGAACCCTCGAGGCGGGCCGCGGTCTTCTTCACCGCGGCCAAGAGGTCGCCGTCGTAGTATTCCTCCAAAAGATGCACGACGACCTCGGTGTCGGTCTCCGAGCGGAAACGGTGGCCGCCGGCGACGAGCTCCTCCTTGAGGGCCGAGAAGTTCTCAATAATGCCGTTCTGGACGACGAACAGGTTGCCGTCGCAGTCGCCGTGAGGGTGCGCGTTCTCTTTGGTGGGCGCGCCGTGCGTCGCCCAGCGGGTATGGCCTATGCCCAACGTCCCCGGCGGCCCGCCGTTTTGGAGGACGCCGCGGAGGTTTTCGATCTTGCCCGGCATCTTCTCGACGACGGCGACGCCGTTATCGACGACGGCGATACCGGCCGAATCGTAACCCCGATAGGAGAGGTCGTCGAGCCGGTCTACCAGTATCGCCGTGGCTTGCCTTTTACCGACGTAGCCTACTATTCCGCACATAGACCCTCACTTTCGACGCACGATATAAATTTTAGGCGCCGGCGCCGAAGAGCGCGTCCAACTTTGGCTCGAGCGCTATCTGTTCCACGAAGAAGCGTTTTGCCCGCCGGCGTCCGGCCGGGCCGAACACCGCCTTTATCGCGTCGGCGATTTCGGCCAAGGACTCGTCGTTGTGGTCGCGGGCGGCGGCCAGCGCCTCGGCGAAATATGATAATTGCTCGCCGCCTTCCGCGAGCCGGCCCAACTCGACCAGGACTTTCGCGACGTGATAGCGGCTCCCCATCTGTTGGAACAACGCCAAGCTGTTCTTGAAGTTCACGATAGCGTCGTGGATTAAAGCCTGTCGCGCCGCGGCCACGCCTAAGTCCATGAGAACCTGCGCCACGCGGTATTTATCCCCCAAGTCCTCAAACGCCGCCAAAGCCCGCTTGTGATATTGCACCGCTTCGGCCAACAAAGCCCGCCCCTCGGCCTCGGCACCCTCCTCCAGACGCCACCGGCCCTCCGTCAGAAGGCACAGGCCATAGCGGTTTTCGGCGACCGCGGTCTCCGCGGCGTCGTCCGTCACCGCTACGGCCTCCCGGCATAGCTCCTTCGCGCGCGCCAAGAGCTTCTCGGCGGCCGCGGCCTCGGCAACTACTTCCCTCGTCTTCTCCGCGGCAAGCCGCGTCGCAATCGCGTCGTTGGACAGCACGCTGGCCAACCACCGCCCGGCCTCCCGGCCGCGGCCGTCCTCGCCGGCGAGCTTCCTCAATATCTCCGCGGCGCGACGGTATTCTTGTTTCGCCCGCGGGAAGTCGCCCTTCAACCGAAACGCCGTCCCCAGACTAGAGGCCACGATACCCGCGCCGAGTTTCTCGCCCAGCTCGGAAAAGACCTCGCCCGCGCGGCGGTAATACCCCACCGCTTTATCCCATCGGCCGCGGTGGCGGAAGACGTGCCCCAAGTCGAGGTAGAGATATCCCAAATCCGCCGCCGGCTTACCCTGAAAACGCTCCGCGAGAACGACCGCCGCGTCGTAATACGCCGCGGCCTCCTCCAAACGTCCTTGTAACCTCGTAAGGTGTCCCAACATCCGTTGCGTCTTCATCGCGAGCGCCGCGGCGCCGGTAAAGCCGGCGCCGGCGATAAAAGGCGCCGACTCCTCGTCAAGTCGGCGGAGCATCTCTTCGGCCAACGCCAAACGGTTTGCCGCGTAGTGAGCCGCGGCCTCGAAGTAATCGGCCCAGAGTTTCAGCGCCCGCACGTCGCCGCCCAGCGACGATATTTGGGTCCACTCCTCGGGAGACAACTTCAGGCCGCGCGCGTAGATATACGCCTCTACTTCCGCCGGCGAAAAGGGGGCGAGCATGAGCGTGCGTACGCGCCGGCCTAAACCCGCCGGCAAACCCGCCGTCTCGGCCGCGGCGTGCGCGATTACAACTAACAGGCTCTCGCCCAGAATCCCCGCCTCGTGGGAACGCTCCCAGAATCGCCGAATCCAATACCCGACCATCGCGCCCACCGCGTCGAAGTTATCGAGGAAAAGAATTACCCGTTTCGCGCCCCTCGAAAACGCCGCCGGCCAGCCCGCCAAGAATTCCTCGGTCAAAAGGCGTTCGGCGTCCCGATAAATATATTTCTCCGCGTAGGATAATTCGACCTCCCTCCCGCCGGCAACCTCACCGCCGCCCGCGACCTCCAGGCTAAAGGGGTCCTTGAAACGGCTCCGGAGACGCCGCTCGATCGCCCGGCACTGTTCATACATCTCGTCAAAAGGGTGGTAGCCTCCACGCCGGAGCGCTACGGCGTCTCTGAACTCCTTTAAAAAATCGCGGTAGGACGGCACGCGGCGGGCGTCGAAGTACGCGTAGGGAACGCCTTTCTCTTGACACTTGGGGATTAACCGCCGGTCGATAAAAGCGGTTTTACCAACGCCGGGCGGGCCCGATATCACGAAAATGCCGCCGTGGCCCGCTAAAACCTTCTCGAATACGGCGACCGCCGCTTCCCGACCGACGAAGACCTCGGGCCGCGGCGGCGCCGCCGCCGGGAAATACATCGCTAACAACTCGGCGACTTCTACGCCCAACGCGCGGGCCAAACTCTCGATCGTCCGCGCCGACGGGAACTTATAATCGCGCTCGAGCTGTGATATATAGGAATCGTCGACGTGCGCCAAGTCGCCGAGCTCGCGCTGGGTTAAGCCCCGGGCGGTCCTCTTCTCCCGAAGCAACTTCCCGAAAGTTAGATGCGACTCAGACATAACGTAACGAAAAAGTTATCATACGATTATTACCCGACGCTCGAATTACGTAGTTGATTCTATTCGACCTTTATGATAGAATGCCAAAATGTGCCGTTCCCCGATGGACCCTAATAGCCTTGAATGTTGACTCTCTCCTTACCGTTAGTAAATTAGCATAATATTTACTAAGAGTCAAGAAGTTTTTTTACGCTGGAATCACTTGTTATTAGCTGAGATACTCAAAGGGGTAGAATACCGCGCCGTTCGCGGGACCGCCGACATCGATGTAAAGGGCGTAACGTCCGACTCGCGTAACGCCGCCGGCGGTGGGCTCTTCGTCGCGGTCCGCGGACGCCGGCACGACGGCCACGACTTCGTCGCCGAAGCAGTAGCCCGGGGTGCGGTCGCCGTCATCGCCGAGCGGCCCGCCCGCGCGGCCGGCGTAACGGAAGTCCTCGTGGAAGACGCGCGGCGGGCTCTTGCGCAAGCGGCGGCCGCGTTTTACCGATACCCGGCGCGGGAGATTAAGGTAATCGGCGTAACCGGCACGAACGGTAAAACGACCGTATGCTACCTTCTCGACAGCATATACCGGGCTGCGGACTATAAGACGGCGCTCTTCTCAACGATAAAGAACCACGTCAACGGCGTCGAATCGCCGGCGCGGCTGACCACCGCCGAAGCCCCCGAAATTCAACGGCTCTTACGGCAGGCCGCCGGCGCCGCCGTTGAAGTCGCCGTCGTTGAGGTATCGTCCCACGGCCTGGCCCTCGAGCGCGTCGGCGGTATCAACTGGGCCGGCGCCGTCTTTACAAACCTCAGCCACGACCACCTCGACTTCCACGCCGATATAGAACACTACTTCGGCGTCAAGGCGTCGCTCTTCGCATCGCTGGATAACGGCGCGGCGGCGGTCCTCAACGGCGACGACCCGTTCGGCCAAAGGCTCGCGGCTTCTTTGACTACACGTAAACTAACGTTCGGCATTAACCAGGATACGAACGACTACCGGGCCGAGAGCGTAACCGCCGGTTGGGACGGCGCCACGTTCGAGGTCGCCGGCCCGGGCGGCCTCCGGGCAAACGTTACTTCAACGTTGCGGGGCTCCTTCAACGTCTACAATTGCCTGGCGGCGTTCGCGCAGGCCCACGACTTTGGCATCGCCGCCGAAACTATTCGCGAAGGTATCGCCGCATTACGGTCCGTCCCGGGGCGGTTGGAAACGGTCAACGTAAGCGACGACCTCCGCGTCATCGTTGACTACGCCCACTCGCCCGACAGTATGGCGAAAGCGTTAGGGGAAATCCAACGTCTGGCGCCGGACCATCTCGTCGTAGTGTTCGGCTGCACCGGCGAGCGCGACCGCGAAAAGAGGCCCCTGTTGGGCGCGCTGGCGCGGCGTTTCGCGGATACGGTGATTATTACTACCGACGACCCGTATTACGAGGACGCCGCGGCCATCGCGGCGGAAGTCGAAGCGGGCCTCGTTGCCGAGGGCGGGGAGGCCGGCGGCGCTTACGAAGTAATCCTCGACCGCGCCGCGGCGATACGCCGGGCGCTGGCCCTCGCGCCGGCCGGAAAAAAGACGGTCGTAGCCATCCTGGGGAAAGGCCACGAGACGGTCCAGAAGGTCCGCGGCCGCGAGATACCGTTCAACGACCGCGCCGTAGTCGAGGCGGCGATGCAGCCGAAATGTTAGACGCTACGATGGTTCCCTCGGAAAGTAACGGCCGCGATACGATCGTCGCCGCGGGCGTGCACAAATCGTTCGGCGAAAACCATGTCCTCAACGGTATCGACCTCACCGTCCAGGAGGGCGAAACGCTCGTAATTATCGGGCGTTCCGGCTGCGGGAAGTCGGTATTTCTCAAGCACATTATCGGCCTGATGAAGCCGGACGCCGGGACGATAATCGTGGACGGCCGCGACATTACGAAGATAAGCGGCCGGGCGTTAAACCGCGTCCGCCGGAAGTTCGGCATGGTCTTCCAGGGCGCCGCGCTCTTCGACTCGCTCACCGTCGAGGAGAACGTCGGCTTCTATATGTTCGAATATTCCAAAATGCCGCCGGCGGATATCGCCGAAATTGTGGACGCCAAACTCCGCTTGGTCGGCTTGGAGAACGTCCTGGACGTGAAACCGGCCGAATTGTCCGGCGGGATGAAGAAGAGGGTCAGCCTCGCGCGGGCCATCGCCCACGAGCCGGAAATCGTCCTCTACGATGAACCGACCACCGGCCTCGACCCGATTATGGCCGACGTCATTAACGAGCTCATAATCAAACTCTCGGAGCAATTGGACGTAACGAGCGTCGTCGTAACGCACGATATGGTCAGCGCCTACAAGATCGCGGACCGCATCGCGATGATGTACGGCGGGAAGATTATCGCCGTCGGCCCGCCGGAGGAGATAAAGAACTCGGCCGACGCCTACGTCCAGCAATTCATAACGGGCCGCGCCGAGGGCCCCATCGACGTCGTAGGCGGTGCGTAAAATGCAGAAGGTATCGAACGAGATAAAAGTCGGGATACTGGTTTTCGCCGCGCTGGTGCTCCTATCCATTCTCGTCTTCGGCGTCGGCGAAATCCGTATCTTCGAGCGGGGCCACCGCTACAATATCATATTCGACTCGTCGGCCGGCCTGAACGAGGGCGCCCACGTCCGCATAGGCGGCGTAAAGGTTGGCTCCGTCCGCAAGATTGACTTCATAGATTACAAGGGGAAACGCCGGGTCCTCGTATCGGTCCTCGTCCGTAAGGATTTAGTCCTCCACAAGAAAGACCGCTTCAAGATCACGATGATCGGCCTGTTGGGCGACAATTACGTCGAGATCGAGCCCGGCCCCTCCGGCGAGCCCGTCATCGAACCGGGGAAGACGGTGGAGGGCGCCGAAGTTATCGGGATGGACGAGATGTTCAAAATGGTCCAGGACGGCCTCGGCTCCGTTAACGAGATGCTCGACGAACCCACTATCCGCTCGTTCAAGCGGACCGTCCGTAACGCCGAAGTTATGTCCGATGACCTGGCCTTTATCCTCGGCGAAAGCCGCGAAGACATAACCGTCACGCTCGCGCACCTCCGCTCTTCGAGCGAACGGCTCGACCGGATGCTCGCCCGGAACGAGAATAACTTCGACGTAACGCTGGGGAACCTGGCGGCGATGTCCGGCGACTTCCGCGATACCGCGGCGTCACTTCGCGGGATTACCGCAGGCCTCGAGCGGGGCGAGGGCTCCGCGGGCAAGCTCCTAAAAGACGACACGCTCTATGAAGAACTTTTGGCGACGACGGGCGAAGCTAAAAGCCTCGTAAAAGATATCCGCGAACGCCCGGGCCGCTATATTCACCTATCCATCTTTTAACCGTACGCGGACAAAGTCCGCCTTTAAGGCAGGTTGTATGAACCCTAATACCTCAGAACTCGAAATAGACGTAGGCGGCAAGACGCTACGCTTCGAAACCGGCAAAGTCGCCAAGCAAGCCGGCGGCGCCTGCACCGTAAGCTGTGGCGACTCGGTCGTGCTCGTTACCGCTTGTAATTCTCCAGAACCGCGCGCCGGCTTCGACTACCTCCCGCTTATGGTCGAATACCGCGAGAAGACCTACGCCGCGGGTAAAATACCCGGAGGCTTCTTCAAAAGGGAAGGTCGCCCCTACGAAAAGGAAACCGTAACCGCTCGCCTTATCGACCGGCCGATCCGACCCCTCTTCGACGACTATATCCGCCTCGACCTCCAGGTGATCGCGACGGTCCTCTCCGCCGACCAGCAGAACGATACCGATATCCTCGCCGTCAACGGCGCCTCCCTGGCCCTCGCCGCGTTCCCGGTGCCGTGGCACGGCCCCATCGGCGCCGTCCGCGTCGGCCTCATCGACGGCCGCTACATTATTAACCCCACGATCGAGGAGACC
>CAZJNB010000043.1:0-10332 GCA_964547385.1 uncultured bacterium | reverse complement strand
GGGGGGGGGGGAGGGGCCCTTACCCTCCCCCACCGCCCTGCGATCTGCGGCGACTTACGCCGTACAGGCGTCGGCGTCCTTCGGCGCCGGTCAGCTGGGCCCGCTAATGATCGCCCGCGGCAACGCCGACTTCCGTTACGCGCGGGGCCGGGCCGATATCACCGGCTTGGCCTTGCAGGCCGGCGACGGCGAGTTGTTCCTGAGCGGATGGGGCGACTTACGGCGTTCGTCGCTGAAGCTCACGGTCCGGCGCCTCCCGCTGGAAAGGCTAAGGTTGGGGGACCGGGTCGCGCGCGCCCGCGGCCTGATCTCCTTTGACGGCACCATCGTCGGACCGCATCAGCGTCCTTCCTTCGAGGGGGCGCTGGTGTTGAACGATTTTTCGTATGATTCCCTGACGTTCGGCGCCGCGCGGGTGGAGGGTCGGTGGGACGACTACGGCGGCGCCAACCGCGCCCAGGCCCACGCGATGTTGTGGGACGCGGCGTGGGGGGGCCTTCGTCTCAGCCGCGCTTACGGCGACGTCGCCGCGGAGGATGGTAGCTGGCGGGTCTCGCGGGGTTACCTCGAAGCCGCCCGGGGCGCGGCCGCCTCTTTCGACGTCGGCTACGACCGGGGGCGCAAGGAGCTCGAGCTGAGCCGGCTCGAGATGAAATTGGCGGGGGGCGACGCGCGACTTAGTGCGCCGTTGACGTGTACGCGCGTGGGCCCGCGGTTCGAGTTGCGCGGCGGCGTATTAGCATACGCCGGCGGCGAAATATCCGCCTCGGGGTCATACACGCCGGCGACAGGCGCCGTGAACCTGACCGCCGAGGCCCGCCGCGTCCCGCTGGCCGGCCTCGTTCCCGAGAATGTGGGCGTGGCCGTAGGCGGGACTTTGAACCGGTTACGGCTCGATATCACCGGGACGAAGGATGCGCCGGTGCTCTACGCCAACCTCGCCGCCTCCAACCTCCAGATCAACGGCCAACCTATCGACTATGTCCACGGCGAGGCGTCGTACGAGGAGGGGCGTATTATTATTCCGGGAATCGTCGCGGGTTTGGCCGGCGGGACGATGCGCGTTACGGCGTTCATCCCGCTCGCGCGCGGCGGCGGCGAGAGCCCGTTGGACGCGACGTTGTGGTTCTCCAAGTTCAAGTTGAGTGCGCTGAGCGCCTTCTTCCGCCCGGGGCTTTTCGACGCCGGTTTTATGGAGGGCGTCGTTACCGCCACCGGGAGCACCGCCTCGCCGGTGATACGCGGTAACCTCCTATTGAGCGAGGTTCGGCGGGGCGCGCTCTCTTTCGCGAAGGGCCGGGCGGATTTTACGTATCGCGACGGCGCCGTCGAGTTGCGGGAGTTATCTTTAGCGGAGAAGACATTACCTAACTTCGTGGCCCGGGGACGTCTACCGCTCGCACGTGGCGCCGAACGTAACGAGCTGACGCTAAGCGCGGACCTCATTGACCTCGACCTCCGGGTAATAAACCTCTTTACGGACGAAGTCTTTATTACCGGCGGCAAGGTCCGCGGCCGGGTTGACTTCGGCGGAACCTACGAGCACCCCACCGTCAACGGCCGGATAACGTTCGCGGACGGCGAGGGCGTCTCCCGGACGTTGCGCTCGTCCTTCACCCACCTCTACGGGCCGCTCGAGGCCCGCGGCGACGAGCTTACCGTGAGCGCCGCGGAGCCCTTGACCTTCGACCTGGACGAGGGGAAAGGCCGGGCGTGGGGCCGGCTGGCCCTGGAGGGATTTGCCATCGCGGGCGTGGACATATCGGTGGACGTGTCCCATTACGTGGTCCAGGCTCTCAGCGGCGTTCGCGTCCGGGGCGACATCGCCGCCAACATAACGGGCGCGCCCGGCGAGCTCACGGCGACGGCGGATATGGACGTCAAGAGCGGCCTCATTACTATCGCGTTCGGCGAGGCCGGTGAGGGGAGCGCGCCGTCATCCTCGGCGTTGGATTACGAGGTCCGCGTTCGATGTCCCGGGAAACTGTGGTTGCGCAACGACGTCGCGGACATCGAGTTCGAGGCCGACGTGACGTTTCGGCGGACCGGTGGCGTTCCGGTATACACGGGCGAGCTTCGCGCCCGCCGAGGTTATTACTATTTCCTGGGCCGCGACTTTGAGATCGAACGCGCCGTCATAACGTTCACCGGGACGGAGGAGCTCGACCCGGTCTTGGACATACGAGCTAACCGCTTGTTGCGCGCGCGGCGCGCCGGCGCCGCCGACGCCGTAGTCTCCATTAACGTTACCGGGACCCTCCGCGAGCCCGAAGTCGAGCTCAGTTACGAAAGTTTAGCCGGACCGCCGGCGGCGCTGAGCCAGGACGATATCCTCAAGGTCCTCGCGCTCGACGTTACCTGGGAGGATTACGAGGCGATGAGCACGTCGGAGTTGGCGTCCACCGAGTCCGGCGATTACGTGCGCCGTTACGCCGAGGCCGAGGTGGCGCGGGTCGTTCGCCGCAAGGCCGGCGTGGACGTCTTTCAGTTCGAGTCGAACGTCTTCGCCGGCGCCGAGGAGGACCCCTACGCCGAGTTCACCGTCGGCCAGCACCTGACGAAGGACATCTTCGTCTCCTACACCGGCGAATATCGGGAATACCAGGCGACGGGCGGGACCGCGCTTACGCACGCCGCGGAAGTGGACTACGAGCTCGACCGCAACCTCTACCTGGTCGGGAGCACGTTCGAGGACGAGGGGATGCAACGCTACGGCCTCGGCGTCCGTTTCATCCATAAATACTGAGAAGGAGGTCGGTGTCGATGATAGACAAAGAGCTTCTGGATATCCTCGCCTGCCCGGAGTGTAAAGGCGAAGTCAAATACGACGAGGCGAACGAGAAAATTATCTGCCTTAAATGCGGCCTGAAATACCCGGTCCGCGACGGCATCCCGGTGATGCTCGTCGAGGAGGCCGAGAAGAGCGAATAGGCCAACGCCCGCGGCCGCGCCCGGCGAAAAAAGGCCCCGCCCAAAAAGCGGGGCCATTTTTTACTTGACAAGTGGGGGGGTATATTGGCTTCGGACCTTATGAAATAACGTTCACGGTAACTTAACGAGGAGGCGTATTATATTCACGAAGCGACTAATGGCCTTGACGGCGCTATGCGCCGCGGTTATAATTAGTACGGTAACACCCGTCGCCCCTACCTCCCTCGGCCAGATAAGGGCGCTGTTCCGCTGAGGGCGTTTTGGCATAAATAAGGGACGGAAAAGGGACGGCAGGCCATACGGCTGGCCGGCGATAGGGGGTAGTTGTGAAGAAGCATATCGCGATAGCGTTGGCGGCGGCGTTTGCTTTTACGCCCGCCGTCGCCACGGCGTGGACGTACGAGGGCCAGTGGGGCGAGCTCGGAAACGGCAACGGCCAATTCAACTTACCTTCCAGCGTAACCGTTGCGCCCAACGGCAACGTCTACGTCGCGGCGGCCCTCAACTATCGTATTCAATACTTCACGCCCACCGGCTCTTTCCTCGGGAAATGGGGAACGAAGGGGTCCGGCAACGGCCAATTCGATCGGCCTCTCGGCGTTGCCGTCGCGCCCAACGGCGACGTCTACGTAACCGACTACGGGAACGAGCGGGTCGAATATTTTACGTCCACTGGCTCCTTCCTCGGTAAGTGGGGCTCGTTCGGCTTCGGCAACGGCGAGTTTTGCTATCTCTACGGCATAACTGTCGCTCCTGGCGGTAATGTATATGTTACGGACACCGGTAATTACCGAGTCCAATATTTCACGCCGAGCGGCTCGTTTCTCGGGAAATGGGGTATACGTGGTTCCGGGAATGGCGAGTTTGACAACCCGCGCGGCGTCGCGGCCGCGCCGAACGGGTGTATCTACGTCGTGGATTGCGCTAACCGGGTCCAGTATTTTACGGCGAGCGGCTCGTTCCTCGGGAAGTGGGGCTCGGGCGGCTCCGGCAACGGCCAGTTCAATACGCCCTACGGCATAGCCGTCGCGAACGACGGGACCGTCTTCGTTGCCGACAACGCCCATCACCGCATCCAATATTTTACCGCGAGCGGCTCGTTCCTCGGGAAGTGGGGCACGCGGGGGTCCGGCAACGGCGAGTTCGCCTGGCCGCGGGACGTCGCGATTTCGAAGACCGGCGCCCGCGCGTACGTCGCGGACTACAACAACCACCGCATCCAATACTTCAACCGCAACGAGCCGGCCGTAGCGCCAGCGTCGCTCGGGAGGATTAAAGCGTTGTTCGAATAGGCTGACGCTTCTACGAAGGAAAGGTATAGAAATGAAAAACGCGAACGTGATTTCTCGGCTAGCGGCGGCGTCGGTAATTTGCGCTACCTTGCTACTCACCTTAACGTCGCCTGTTTGGGCGAGCGAGGAACCGCTATACCCGCCGGAATACGCCGACTTCTTCGAGCAGTTCCGGGTGATTACGCCGGAAGAGGTTATGTTAGACGCCGCTCTATACGGCGACGATCCGGGGCATACGTTAGCGGGTGGGATCGTATTGGAGCCTATATTTATTAAATGCGCAAACGGTGTCCCGGCTTATTACCTCGTCCTGAGCTATAACGGCGAGGACGCCGGAATCCGGGGGAAGATGGAAGAAGTAATATCGATGCTTAACGACGAGGCCGGTTTCGACCCCTACGAGTTGGACGAAAAAATTACCGCGCTCGAGCCCTACTGGGGCGATTTCTACACGTTTGGGACGCCCGCTTGGACGTTCGGCGGCGCGCCCTGTTATTCTACGACGTACGCCCCCCAACTTTTCGTATGGTTCCATACTATATTAACGAAACTCGCTGGCCGTTACCGCCGAGACGAAATGCGCGAGTTTAAGGCCTACGCGACACATATTGCGATTAGCGTACCGCTTTTTGGTTTTAAGAACGGCGACGGCGAGACCATATACTTCATTTATAAACCAAACGGCGAGCAACTTCTGGAGACGGACGAAAGCGAATTGAGCACTTTATTCGTAGAAGACACGGAAATTCTCTTAAATTCCTTCTCGGCTAACGCCGAGGGGTTTTTTGAGAAGCGCGCATACTGGGATGGCATTAAAGGGCATTCCGGCGAAGTAGAAAAAGAAGGTAAATACTTAAAGGTCCGGGAACACAACCCTGGACTCGAAGGCGCCGTGGACGGGTTTGGTTTAGAAGACGTACCGGATTTCAATCTGAACACCGCGCCGCCGGACCATTACAGCGGCGATTGTTGGGTTTGGTCGATGGTTTCGCCGTTAGTATTCCAATCGCAACGAGCCGGCGGTGGCGCCCGCCTCCCTCGGCCGGATAAAGGCGCTGTTTCGCTGAGGCGGCCGCGTGGTTGTGAAGGACGGGGAAGCCCGCCGGCGTCGGCGGGCTTTTTATTATAGCTCTATCTTGACGAACCTGCGCTTGCCGACCTTTATCACCTCGCCGCCGGCGAACGAGACGCGCGCGTTCTCGTCGGCGACCTTGACGCCGTTCACGGCTACGGCGTGTTGCCGTATCAAGCGGCGGGCCTCCCCTTTAGAGGGGACGAGGCCGGCCTCAGCCAACAGCTCTACGACGCCGATGGGGTTGGCCGACGGCGCGTGCGTCGCGATATCCTCGGGGGCGAGGCCGTCGCGGTGGACGCGCTCGAAGTGGGCCTCGGCCTCGGCCGCCGCCGCGGCGTCGTGGTATATCTCGACGACGCGGCGAGCGAGCGCCATCTTCACCTCTTTGGGGTGGGCCCGGCCGGCGGCGAGCTCTTCGCGGAGGGCTTCCATCTCCGCCGCGGTCTTGAGCCGGAGTATCTGCAAGTAGTCGAGCATCAGCTCGTCGGAGACGGACATCAGCTTGCCGTATATCTCGTTGGGCGGCTCGGCGACGCCGACGTAGTTGCCGAGCGACTTGGACATTTTATGGACGCCATCGGTCCCCACGAGGAGCGGCATTATGACCGCGACCTCGGCCTCCTGGCCGAATTCCCGCTGAACGTCGCGGGCGACGAGCAAGTTGAACTTCTGGTCGGTACCGCCCAGCTCGACGTCGGCCTCCAGCGCCACCGAGTCGTAGGCTTGGGCGAGGGGGTAGAGGAGCTCGTGGAGGCCGACGGGGACGCCGGCGCGGAGGCGGTTGGTGAAGTCGTCGCGCTCGATGATGCGGGCGACGGTATAGCGGCCCGCGAGGCGGATGACGTCGGCGAAGGTCATCGGGTCCGACCAACGGCTGTTGTAGTCCACGGTGGTCTGGCGCTCGTCGAGAATCTTGAAGGCCTGCTGGCAGTAGGTCTCGGCGTTGGCCTTTATCTCTTCGATGGAGAGGGCGGGGCGGGTCTTGGACTGGCCCGAGGGGTCGCCGATGCGGGCGGTGAAGTCGCCGACGAGGAAGATGACCTCGTGCCCGAGCTTTTGGAAGTCGCGGAGCTTGTTCAGGACGACGGTGTGGCCGAGGTGGATGTCGGGGGCGGTGGGGTCGAGGCCGAGCTTAACGCGGAGCGGCCGGCCGGCGGCGAGGGCCGCGCGGAGCTTGGCGCGCATATCGTCTTCGGTGATGACCTCGACGGCGCCCTCGCGGATGCGGGCGAGCTGGCGTTCCACTTCGGCTTCGGCTCGGGCGTCGGCGCGTTTTGGCATCGGCGGTTCCTATTCAGCTACGCCGGCGGAGAATATAAAAAAGGCATAGGACGCTGTTCGGCCCTATGCCTCACCGCCGGCGGGCGGCGAGGCCGTTACTGGTTGTAATACATCGCTTTGATGCGGCCCCAGGCGTTCTCTTCGGTATTGGCGGAGGGGTATTCGCGGGGGCTGTTGATATTCTGCGGCTCGGGCGTCGCGCGCTCGCGGAGGTCATTGTTATTGTCGTTGGTATCATAGGAGTTGCCGCGGATCTCGTTATGGACCGGGCCGGACTTGCGCTCGAGACTGTGGCCCGCGGCGACGAGGGGGTGGGGTTTGCCTTCGTAGAACGGCAACGGCGCCTCGCCCCAGCCGACGGCGTCGCTCACGTCGCCGTTAGCCTTCTTCAGGATAACGCCGGCGCCGGCGGCAGGGTAATCCATTATAAGGTTGCTGTAGTAATCGGGCGGATACGACCTCGGTTCCCATTCGCCGCGGTCTTCTTCGCGGCCCACTAAATAGAAGCCGTGCGCCGGGATGACGGCCTCGGCGGGTAGGGTGGCCTCCTCATAACCGGCGGCCGTGAAGAGGCGGAGGCGCCAGCCTGCCAAAGAGACGTTCTGCGCGGAGGCGTTATAGAACTCGATGAATTGCGGCGGTGAATTGGAGTCCGGCGCGTATAAAACCTCGGCGATGAAGGTCTTAGGAGTTCGCGCCGTCGCGGCCGCCACGGCGAGTAACATTATTAATATTATGTATCGACCTAGCCGCATCGGGCGAACCTGCTTTACACACTCCCTCATCTGTTATTATGTCAGAAACCCCTGTCGGTGTCAAGAGAATTTTAATAATACGTCGATTTTTTAAGCGCTCGCTATGCCGCGAGGCAACCGAACAGCGGCCGCGCGTCGTTGTATCAGTAAATATTAGGTTGACGCCCTCGGCGCCGGATATTATAAAGGGCAGAGGAACCACCGTCGCGCGCGCGGCGCGCGGAGAGGAACGGGTATGGATATAGGCGTGCCTAAAGAACAAACGACCGCGGAGACGCGCGTCGTCGTCTCGCCGATGGGGGCCTATTCGCTCGGGCGGGACGGCCACCGCGTCTTCGTCGAGCGGGGCGCCGGGGCCGACGCCGGCTTCGCCGACGAGGATTACGAGAAGGTCGGCGCTACGATCGTCTTCTCGCCGGCGGAGGTCTACGGCCGGGCCGAGGTCGTCGCGAAGGTCCAACCGCCCACCGCCGACGAAGTGGAGCTTATGCGCGACGGCGCCGTCGTCTTCAGCGCCCTCCAACTCGGCGCCCAGGTGACCGCGGCGGTGCGGGTGATGCTCGCCAAAAAGCTCGTCGCCATCGGTTACGAGATAATCGAGGATGAGGCCGGCGAGTTCCCGGTAATGAAGGCCGTCTCGGAGCTCGTGGGCCATATGGCGCCCAGCATCGCCGGCCGCTACCTCTCCTACTACGAAGGGGGCCGCGGCGTCGCCCTCGCCAACCTCCCGGGTATCCCGCCGGCGGCGGTGACGATAATCGGCGCCGGGAACGTAGGGACGACCGCGGCGCGCTCCTTCGTAGGCCTCGGCGTCCAGACCCACCTCTTCGACCGGAACGTCGCGAACCTCCGGCGGGCGGAGGCGGTTGTCCCCGCGGTCATCACCCATATGGCCGAGCCGTTGAACATCGCCCGGGCGTGTTCCTATACGGACGTGCTCGTTACCGCGGCCTACGTCCACGGCGACCGGCCGCCGATGCTCGTGAGCGAGGAAATGGTGCGGGCGATGAAGGCCGGGACCGTCATCCTCGACATTGCCATTGACCAGGGCGGCTGTGTGGAGACGAGCCGGCCCACGAGCCACGCCGACCCCACGTTCGAGAAGTTCGGCGTCATCCACTACGGCGTCCCGAACGTCGCCGCGGCGGTCCCGCGGACCGGCTCCTACGCGTTCACGAGTAACCTCCTGCCCTATCTGGCCGCCGTTGCGGCGCGTGGCGTTGGCCAGGCCGTCGCCCAGGACCCCGGCCTGGCCAAGGGCGTCTACTTCTACGGCGGCGCGTGCACCCACCCGCGCCTGAGCCGTCTCTTCGAGCTGGAATATACGGTGCTCGACGACCTTATCGGGCGTTAACGAAACCCTCGCCGCGGATGGAGCTTTATTCATGGTGATGAGTTGGCTGGAAGACTATAAGTCTAAGCTGACGACCGCAGCCGACGCTGTAAAGGTAATCACCTCGGGCGATAACGTCCACGTCCACCCGGGATGCGCGACGCCGCTGTCGCTGGTAGCGGCGATGGCCGCGCGCGCGGGCGAATTGTGGGACGTGCGGGTGTGGCACCTGTTGACCTTCGGCGCCGCGCCCTACCTGGCGCCCGAGATGGCGCCCCACTTCCGCCATATGGCCTACTTCACCGGCGGCAACGCCCGGGAGGCGGTGAACGAGGGCCGCGCCGAATACATCCCCATCTACCTCTTCGAGATAGGCAACCTCATCCTGGAGGGCTTCTACGAGGTGGACGTGGTCCTGTGCAACCTCTCGCCGCCGGACGAGCACGGCTTCTGCTCCTTCGGCGTCGGCGTCGACGTCACCAAGCCCGCCGCGGAGAAGGCCAAATACGTAATCGCCCAGATAAATCCGCAGATGCCCCGTGCCCTCGGCGACTCCTTCATCCACGTCCGCAAACTTACGCACATCGTCGAGGTGGACGAGGCCCTATTGGAGATGCCAGGCGCCGGCCGCGTCTCCGAGATATCGATGAAGATCGGCAAGCATGTCGGCGGCCTTATCGAGGACGGCGCCACGATGCAGATGGGCATCGGCGAAATCCCGGACGCGGTCCTCGCCTCCATCCAGGACCACCAGGACCTCGGCGTCCACACCGAGATGTTCTCCGACGGCATCATCGACCTCATCGAGACCGGCGTCGTGACCAATGCGCGCAAGACGCTCCACCGCGGTAAGGTCATCGCCGGCTTCGCGTTGGGGAGCCGCCGCCTGAGCGAATACATCGACAACAACCCCATCTTCGAGTTCCACCCCCAGCAATACGTGAACGACCCGTTCATCATCGCCCAGAACGAGAAGCAGGTCGCGATAAACTCCGCGATCGAGGTGGACATCACCGGCCAGGTCTGCGCCGACTCCATCGGCACCCGCATCTACTCCGGCTTCGGCGGCCAGGTGGACTTCATCCGCGGCGCGGCGCATTCGCCGGGCGGCAAGCCCATAATCGCGCTCCCCTCCACGACCAAGGACGAGAAGATATCGCGCATCGTGGACAAGTTGAAGCCCGGCGCCGGCGTCGTAACCAACCGCGCCGACGTCCACTACGTCGTTACCGAATACGGCGTCGCGAGCCTCCACGGCCGGTCCCTCCAAGAGCGCGCCCGCGAACTGCTCAAGATATGCCACCCCAAGTTCCGCGAGGAGCTCGCGCGGGCCGCGAAGGAGAGGAAGCTGGTGTAGGCCGGGCGCTAAAAAAATAACCGGGACCTAAAATAATGCTTGACAACACCGGCCCGGGGCAATAGCATAATAATTAGGATTTGCGGTTATGTTAAAAAAGCTGATATGTGGTAGCGTCGTTTCGGTAATAATAGCGGCTTTTTACTTCGCCGCGTGCGGGGACGAAGAGAATGTAATATATAGCCCTATTTTTATTACGGGTGGGGAGGGTATAGATTTGGCTTTGTTCCCAAGCTGGGGGCCCGGTAATATTATATTATTTTCGGACTCAGGGAACGGCGACCTATGGACGTGCGCCGCGGACGGCA
>CAZJNB010000042.1:0-10415 GCA_964547385.1 uncultured bacterium | reverse complement strand
GACCGGCAACCGGAAGTCGTAGTGGCCGCGGGCAACGAGGTCTACGCGTTCTCGACGTCGGCGTCGGCGGTCCCGGGGTGGCCGGCGGTTCTCGACGGCGCCGCGGCCGGGCCGCCGGTCCTGGCGGATATCGACGGCGACGGCTGGACGGAAGTGATCATCGGGACGGCGGCGGGGAGCGCCTACGTGCTCGAGGCGGACGGCTCGGCCCGCGCCGGATGGCCACGCGTGGTAGGGTCAAAGCCGATAACGACGCCTGCGGCGGTAGGCGATTTGGATGGCGACGGCGAGCTTTCGGTCGTCTTCGTCGCCGGCGGCCCGCACATCCGTGGCGCGACCGTAGGTGTGTTCGAGCCGTCCGGCCGACCGGAGGGTGGTTTCCCCAAACGGCTCGGGCAAACGGTCGCCGCGGCGCCTCTCGTCGCGGACGTAGACAGCGACGGCGTTCCGGAAATCGTTCTCGTAACCTACAACGGTTCGCTGGTAGCGTTCGAACGGAACGGCGCGCTCGTCGCGGGCTTCCCGGTGAAGTTACGGGGCAACGGCATTACCGCGACGCCGGCCGCGACGGATGTGGACGACGACGGTTTCCTGGACATAGTCGTAGCGTCCCAGCAAGGGGAGCTGGAGGTCGTCGCGACCGACGGGACGTACGAGGCGAGCGCGAATCCTTGGCCTATGTTCGGCGGCAACTGCTGGCACACGGGGAAATACCTTGCGCCGGCGGGAAACCGACGGACGTTCACCCTTACCGCCCGCGGCGGCGAGGTCGTCGTTCGGTGGCGGGCCGAAACGCGGGAGGACCGGAGCGGCTGGGCTATCCTTAAAGGGGTGAAGAACACCGCGAGCGGCGGCGTTGATTACGTCGAGCTCGCGACGGTCGAGGACGAAAGCTCGCCGTCATATACGTATCGGGACGCCGCGGTGGAGCCCGGCGTTATCTATTACTATAAAATCGAGGAAAGGTTATCGTCGGGCGCGGTCAATACGTACGGCCCGAAAGCGATCCGGGCGGTCGGCGGCGGCGCGGCTAAGGCCGTGAGCGCGCTGGGGCGTTGTTTCCCGAACCCGTTCGCGGTTCAATTGCACATATCTTATGAGTTGGTATCGCCGGAGGGCGAGACGGTAGACGCCGAGGTTGCGGTCTACGATATATCCGGCAAATTGGTGCGCCGCTTGGTCCGTGAGAAGAAAGCGCCGGGGAGTTATATCGCGATATGGGACGGGACGGGCGCGGGCGGCGCGCCGGTTGTTAACGGCGTGTATTTGGTGAGCCTTCGCGCCGGCCGGAATATACCGCCGTCGACGAAGTCCGTCGTTTTGGTTCGCTGACCGTTTCGTGGTAGTTTAATATTTAAAGGCCCGCCGGCGGCGGGCCTTTTAGTATATCGCCGCGCGCGCGGGCGTTATTCCTTGCCGCCGGCGCCGTATTTCTCTTCCCACGCGGCGATCGTCTCCTCGATCTCCGGGCGCTTGGGAGAGTTCGGCTCCAGTTCGATATAGCGGCGGTAATGGTATATCGCCTTCTCGACATCCTCGAAGATTTTGTAGACGGAGGCGACGTTGTAGTGGCAGGCGGCGAAGTCGGCGTCGATGGCGAGGGATTTTTGGTAGGCCTCGATCGCGGCGTGGAGGAGGTCCTTCCACTTGGGGCTATCTTTGCCTAGTAACCACAGCGTATTCCCCAACGCGTAGTAACCGTCTTTATTGGTGGGCCAGATCTCGACGAATTTCTCGTAAGCGGCGCGGGCTTGCTCGTAGTCGCCGGCGGCGAAGTAGAGGCCGCCGAGGCCGTCGTAGACGGGCGCATACGCCGGGTCGATCGCGAGGGCTTCGTTGAATAGAAAGACCGCTTTTTCGACACTCTCCGATTCGGTTTTTCGCGCGACCGCGGCGAGGCCGACGGGCGCCGCGGCGTAATAGTCCGCGAGGACGCGGGCCCGCTCGTAGGCGGCGACCGCGTCGTCATAGTTCTTCTCTTTACGGTAGGCGTCGCCCAACTCCAGGTAGGCCTCGGCGAAGTTGGCGTCTTTTTCGGTGGCGCGCAAGAAGAAGCTGATGCGCTCGCCGGTGTAGACGCGGCCGGCGCCGCGGGCGAACCACATAAAGGCCTCAAGACTTTCGGTGGGGACGCGGGGGATGAGGTTGGCGCCCGCGCCCGCCGCCGTTAGAACGAACTTCGCCGCCGCGTCTATCTGCGGGAAGAGGTCGTCGATCTTACCGGCGAAGTCTTGCGAGGCTACGGTGTCACCTGCTATCGCGCGGACGGTGACGGTGAACGCGAGCTCGCGGCCCTCTTTAACGAACGAGCCGCCCACGATATAGTTGGCGCCTTCGCGCCGGGCGACGTCAGCGACCAGCTGGGCGGGCGTTGTCGCGGTGAGGTCCACGTCGGGCCCTTTCTTGAGCGCGAGCGCGAGGTCCGCGCGCCGGACGACGTTGACGGTGGCGGCCCGCTCGAGCGCGAACTCCAACGCCGCCGGTAAGCCGTCGCCGAGCCAGGGCATCGGCGCCGCGGCGTCGAAGGCGCAGCCCGGGGCCGGCGGCAGGCTCTCGCCCGCGCCCGGCGAGCGGTCCTCGAACGGGATGACGACAACGGCGGGACGGGCCATCAGCGGCGGCGTCGCCGCTACTTCGGCTTCGGCGGCCCGCGTGGCGGCCGCGCCGGCCATAAGGGTTAAGACTAATGTTATCCGCGGTATGGTCGTGCGCATCGTTCCTCCTGCGTTGGCTGAGAAGCCGTTCGTGCTCCCTCTTGCATTAAAGTATAGCAAACGCGTGCGGGAAATCAAGCGCCGGCCATAAAAAAGCCCCCGAGTACGGGGGCCTATAATGGTTGTATCAAACGAAGCCCTCAGCGCGTTTCGGCTTTCTGGCGCACCTTCGACGGCGGGACCCAGCCGGTCTGTTCGACCTTGCCGAAGTCGCGGTAGGGGTCGGCGTCCAGCTCGCGGCTATACCGGTCTATTTCCGCGCCGAGCGTCGCCGCGTAGGCGTCGAGGTCTTCGGCCAGGTCCGTTATAAGGCCGGCGTTCGCATCGTAGGAGGGGCGGGCGCCGCCGAGGCGGACGCACTCGCGGAGGACTTCGGGGTTATCGATAATGGCGCAGGGGCGCCGGAGGTCCTTGTTGAACGGTTGGCGACTGCGGAGCTCGCGGAAGAACGGACTGCGCAGGCACTCCACGAGCGGTTTGTCGCGGACGTTGTCCACAGCGAACTGGGCGAAGACGCACGGTTCGACGTCGCCGTGGACGTTGATATGAAAGTAGCGTTTGCCGCCCATAATACAGCCGTCCACGTGGGGCCCGTCGTTCCAGAAGTCCGCGGCGAAGACGGTGCGGGTCTCGCGGATGCGGCGGATGCGGGCGCCCATCGTGTAGCGCTGCTCCGGCGTGGGCATCAGCGACGTGTCCGGCTCGCGGCCTATGGGGATGTAGACGAAATACCACCCTAAGGTGCATCCCTTGCGCTCCACGAAGTCTACGAACTCCGGGCTGGTGATGGCGTCGAGGTTGTAGCGGGTGCAGGTGGCGCTGAAGCCGAAGCAGACGCCCTCGCGGCGCATATAGTCGAACGCCTCCGCGGCCTTCGCGAAGACGCCCTCGCCGCGGCGTCGGTCCGTCTCCTCCTTGAGCCCCTCGAGGCTGATGCAGGGGATGAGGTTGCCGGTGCGCGCGATGCGTTTCGCCATCTTCTCGTCGATGAGGGTGCCGTTGGTATACATCTGGAAGCCGATGTCGCTGTGCTTCTCGACAAGGTCCATCATATCGGGGTGGAAGAGCGGCTCGCCGCCGGAGATGACGATAAGGTGGATGCCGATTTCCTTGGCCTCGGTGAAGACGCGGTCTATGAGTTCCGCGGGCATCTCGTATTTCTTCGGATACTGCGCCGCGTAACAGCCGGTGCACGTGATGTTGCACCGCATCGTCGGCGAGATGACCATCAGCGTCGGCGGGTAGAAGCCGAGGTCTTCCTCGAGGCGGTGGCGCTTGTCGGCGCCGATGAGGGCCTCTTTGACGATGAGGTTGGTCAGGAGGCGCCGGCGGACGTTGGGGTGGAACTCCTTCATAAAGCGCCGGGCGACCTCCACCAGCGGGTGGTTGATCTCGAGGCGGTACTTGAAGCCCTGGATGGCGTCCACCCACAGCGGGTCGCTTGTTATCTTCTCGCCCAGCTTGACGATGCGGCGCAGGTTTCGGTCCGGGTCGCCCTTCGCGGCGAGGTCGCCCATACGGGTAACCGCCTGGTTGATCATAAACTCCCGGACTTTGTCCTTGAGGGCCATCGTGCCTCCTTATATACGGGCCAGCGCGCCGCGCGCGCCCGGCGATTCCGTTCCTAATTCCGCGGGGAGTATAGCTTAAAAGGCCGGCGAAGTCAAGTATCAAAAAAACGGCCCGCCGGCCGGGCCGCAAAAGTTTTCGAGGCATAATCCGGGGCTACCAGTAGTAATTGACGCCCATAAGAATATCGACTAGCTGAGTACGCGCGCCGGCCCTTTCGTAGCGGCCCAAGCCGTAAAAAGTAATGGGGTCGTCGAAGTAATAACTATACCGCGGCCCGGCCGCGACGGCCCACCGTTCGCTAAAGTAATACGCGGCGCCCGCGCCGATATAAAAACCCGGGACCGTTTTGTAGACCGCTTCTTTATAAAGGGGCGTCCTCTTAACGGCCAATAGGGCGCCGGCGCCGCCGTACGGTTCGAACGGCCCGAGCCGCGGTCGGAAGGCACAACCGCCTGAAAACGCTAACGTTGGCACGGCTCTAACGAAACCTACGCCTACAACGTCGAATAGAACGTACTCACCTGTATTATATACGTAGTCGTGGAACCCCACGCTGGCGACGGCCGCAACGCCCCGCCAAACCCCCCAGGAAAAGCGCCCTTCGAAGCCAACGCCGGAGAAGTCGAGGGGGTCCCCTTCAATATCGCCGTTTAATACGAAGCCGGGCGCGTAATAAGCGCCGACGCTAAGCGGGACCGCGGCCGCGGCGACGGGCACCACGCAAATTACTATTATTATTTTACGCGCTAAGCACATCGAGCGGACCTCCCCACGTTTTTTAACGCGTTACGACGAGCTTTCGGGTGAAAGCCTGGTCGCCGGCGCTCAGGCGCCGGCCTTTTTTCCCCGCCGGCGCTCGCGGAGCCACGAGATAACGGCCGGGAGCGCGAGCAGGGCGCCGATAATAAAAATCGCCCACAGCGGCGGCTCGAAGAAGTCGCCGACGGCGGCCAATATCGCGTAGCGCACCACCCGCCCGAGGAACGTCGCCGCGGCGTATTTAAGGCGCGGATACTTCGCCGCGATCGCGACGAGCCGGACCAAATCCCACGAGAAGACGACGACGTTGGCGCCGACCAGCGCCAGGAACGCGACGCGGCCGAACGTCGCGACGCTGGCTTGGGCGTGCTTGCTGTCTTTGATCTTTCGGAGGAGCTTCGTCCGGAAGACGCTCGTGAAGACCTCGTAATCGATGAGGTTCGCGAGGGAGGTTGCCGCGGCGCCGACGAGCGCGACGGCGAGCCAGGGGTATTTCCCGCCGAGGTAGATTATGAGGGGCGTAGTGGGGAGCGGGATGGTGTTACACGCCGCGGCGATGTAGGCGAAGTAGCGGGCGAACGCCGCGGCGGCGGGGGGCAGGAGAAAACTCACGCCGACAAGGGCCGCCAGGGCCGCGGCGAGGCCGAGAAGGTATTTATTGCGGACTATTTCTAAGAGGACTTTCATCGCGGCATCATAGCACATCGCCGCCGCGGCGCCGATAAAGAAAAGCCGGCGCCCGGTCTTCCCGAGCGCCGGCGCGGTAACGGGTGACGGTTATTTAATATTGACGCCGGCGGCGTTAATTCGCGCCTTGCCGGTATCGCCGTCCACGTCAACGGTGCCCTCCGCGGTCGTGAGGTGATACCGTGCCGCCTTCGCGACCTTGAAGTCGCCGGCGACCTTGACGTATATCACCGTCCCGGAGCCATTGTCCAATTGGAAGCCCAGGCCGTCGTCGTCCACCGTCATAATCTGACCGGTTACTTTGACGGTTTTTCCCTGGAACTCTCCCGGGTTGTCGAGGACGTCGGTAATCGGCGTCTCCTTCGCCGCGGAGAGCGGCTCGCCGAAGTCGCCCGCCGGGCTACAACCATACGCGAAAAAGGTTGCGGCCACGCCAACAAATATTACGTACGGTAAAACTCCTTTCCCCTTCATCTTTGTTCCCCCTTCCGTTATGGTTCACGAACGGGATGTTGTCGCCGGAATTCATATAGGGTGACGGCCGCCGCGGCGGCCACGTTGAGCGACGATATGCCGGGGGCGAGAGGAATCGCTAAGACCGCGTCGCATTCCCGCCGGACGGTGGCGCTCAGGCCGGTCCCCTCGCCGCCGAGGATGAACGCCGCGGCTTCGGCGAACGGGAAGTCGCCTACGCGCTCTTCGCCATCGCCCTCCAGGCCGTAACACCAGATCTCGGCGGCCTTGATCTTGCGGACCAACTGGGCGACGTTCCCGACGGGCGCGAGCGGGACGAACTCCAGGCCGCCCGCCGCCGCCTTGGTTACTACGGGCGTAACGTGGGCCTGGCGGCGCGCCGGGAGGAATATACCGCCGCCGGCGAACGCCGCGGCCGAGCGGATGACGGCGCCCAAGTTCCGCGGGTCCTCCACGTGGTCGAGGACTACCAGCGGCTTGCCGGCGCGCGCCGCCGCGACCGAATCCTCCCACGTTACGCGCCGCCGCCTCTCGACGTACGCGGCCACGCCCTGGTGGAAGTCGCCGCCCGCCATATGCTCGAGCTCGCTCGCCTGAACGACGTTGAGCCGGGAGCCGGCCGCGCGCGTAAGCGAGCGGATCTCGTCGATGTCGGCGCCCTGGGCGTTGCGGTCGACCACGACCGTCGCGACGGTTCGCCGCGCCGCGGCCAGGACCGCCCGCACGCTCTGCCGCCCCACGACAATATCGAACGGCGCTGTCGAGCGTCGCCCCCGGCGACCCATCGCTCACGGCACCTCCGCGCCCCGGCCGTGGTTCCACAACCACTGGACCGCGGCGCTCCGCCGCGTCTCGTTGTCGGCGCCCAGCCGGAGGTATTTGACGTAGTAATCGCCCGCGGCTTTCTCGTCGCCTTCGAAGCCGTAGGCCTCGGCCAGGCCGTAATAAGCGCCCGCCTGCTTGGCGTCGAGCGCCAGCGCTTTCTCGAAGGCGGCGGTAGCGGCGGCGGCGTTCCCCTCGCGCAACTCCACGTTGCCCAGGTTGACGTGCGCGGGCGCGTAGTCGCTGGCGAGGGCGAGCGCCTTCTCCGCCGCGGCCCGAGCCTCGCTCATATTTCCCTGCCGCAGGTAGGCCATCGAGAGGTTGTTCCACCCTTTATAGTTGCGCGGGTCCGCGGCCACGGCGTTCGAGAGCGTCTTGGCCGCCATATCCACCTGCCCCACGCGAAGGTAGGCCAGCCCCAGGCTGACCTTGGAGTCGCTCGAGGGCCGGCGCGCGACGATAAGCTGGTAGCGTTCGATGGCCCCTTCGTAGTTTCCCTGGAGGATGAGGATGTGGGCGATCCACTCGTGGGCCTCGATGAGGTTGGGGTCTTGCGCGAGGCTCTTCTCGAACGCCGCGACCGCCTCTTCGTATTGCCCGGCGTTCGTTTTCGCGACGCCGTCGTTAAAGAAAGCCGCGGCTTCGGGCGTAGTCTCCGTCGCCACGGCCGCGGCGGTCCACAATAGGCACAGCGCCGATGTCGCGATACGTATCATATGTCGGTCATCCCCTCGACATCTCTATCCCTCCGAAGCCGGCGCCTCGGCGGCGCGGAAACGTCCTTTTTCTGGACGGCTGAATTATAACACAATCTTATTCCAAATGGTATAATATATGCGCGCCGCCGAAAAGAGAAGGAGGGCGTATCCCCCTATGAAAAAACGGCGTTGGCAAGTCTACTTTGCGTTCGTATTGCTTGTGGCGTCCGCCGCTACCTACGTCGTCGAATACGCGCTCTTCCGCGACGCCCGCCACCTCTTCCAGTTCTTCTTCGCCAAGCTCGCGTTCCTCCCCGTCGAGGTCCTCCTGGTTACGCTCGTTATCCACCGCCTCCTCAAGATTTGGGAACGGCGCGCGCTGGCGCAAAAGCTCAATATGGTCATAGGCGCCTTCTTCGGCGAAGTCGGCACCGGCTTGCTCGAGCGTATCGCCGTTCTCGACGCCTCGCTGGAAGACGTCCGGCCCAATCTCATAATAACCGACGCGTGGCGGCCGCGGGACTTCGCCGCCGCCGTCAAGCGGGTGCGCGCGTTCGACTTTCAAATCGACCCGGGCGCGAACGTAGAGGACCTCGCCGAGTTGCGCGAATTCCTTCGGGCCCGGAGGGATTTCCTCCTTCGCCTATTGGAAAACCCCAACCTCCTCGAGCACGAATCGTTCACCGACCTCCTCTGGGCCGTAACCCATTTGAACGAGGAGCTCGCGAGCCGCGGCGACCTCCGGCGGTTGACTACCGCCGACTACGGCCACCTCGCCGGCGACATCGAGCGGGCCTACCGCGCCGTTATCCGCGAATGGCTCCATTATATGGCGCACCTCGAAGCCGTGTATCCCTATCTGTTTTCGCTCGCGCGCCGGAAGAACCCCTTCGACCCCGACGCCGCCATCGAGGTAACATAGCAACGGCGGCCGGAAGGCCGCCGCCTTAGCGGAGTTCGTTTCGGCCCCGCGGCTATCCGGCCTTCTTCCTTATAATTATACGATACCCCTCGGCCGCCTTTTCCAACGATACCAGCTCGTGGCCCGTTACCTTGCACCAGTTTGGGAAGTCGTTCTCGACGCCCTGGTCGTCGGCCAGAATCGTTACCGTCTCGCCCGCGGCCAGCTCCCTTATCGCCGCCGCGGCCTGGGCAATCGGCACCGGGCAATAGAGGCCGATACAATCGATGATGTTTCCTTCCGCCACGCTGTCGCTACCTCCTCGCTTGGCCGGCTAAATAAATTGGTTGACGTCGCTCTCCGCGGCCTCGGCCAGGAACGTCGCGACGCCCGCGAACTCTTTCACCTCGGGCCGGACGTTCTCGCGGCGTATCCCTTAAAGCTTCGAGCGACGTCGTGCACGCGATGAACTTTACGCGCAGGCTCGCGCCCAGCGTTATCAGCTCGCCGAGGTCGGCCATCCGCGCGTCTCGCATCAAGTAGGTCATCAGCCGGCGCCCGAGGCCCTTTTTCTTTCTTATAATAATCCGTATAACGTCCGTAACAGGCCGCCGGTTCTCGCTTCGCGCCGCGGCGCGCTAATAACGGCGGCGTTCGGGGCGGGGCCGGTTTCAATCCCAATCGAGCCACTCGTCGGCGGGAGGCTTCTTCGGGACGCGGCGACGCGGCGTTCGCTTCGCCGCCGGCGCGGCCTCGCCGCGGGCCGCCAGCGCCGCCCGCACCTCGTCCCAATCTACGTTCGCGTCCGGGAAGCGCCGCGCGACCTCGGCGACCACGTCCTCGTCTATCCTCGGCTCCCGTCCTAAATAAAGGAGGACGCGTTGGCGGACGCGGCTCTCGTCTCCCGAACCCTGTCGCTCGTTCTCGACGAGATAGGCGTAGGGGCCTTTGAAGCGGACGAACGCCATCGCGGCCGCCCGCTCAGAAGCCGCCGGCGCCCAGGCTAATGGTGAAGCCCGGGTAGCCGGTGTCGAAGTGGCCCGCGTCCGGCACGACGTATTCCACGCCCAAGCCGAAGCCGAAGTTATCTGAGACGGCGAAGTTGGCGCCGACGAGGCCGGTGTAGCCCCAGCTGTTCGCGTCGCCGTCGAGGGTGCCGTTCCACCAGCGCCGGGCGTAGACAACGCCTGCGCCCGTGTAGGGGTCGAACCAATCCGTCGTACGGAAGTGATACGTTACGCGCGGGATGATCGGGAGGTAGTTATACGTCGTGCCCGAAATTGTATAGCGGGAATACCCGACGCTGAGCGAGGGCACGACGTTCCGATTGGCCCAGTAATACGCGTTCGCGTTGTATATCGGCGTGAACGACGAACCCTCCTCGGCCGGTTGATAGAAGCTAAGGCCGAGGCCTAAGCCGAAGCGACCCGCGGCGGCCGCCGCGGCGAAGACGACGACCAATATGGCCGGGAACATTATCCGTCTCATTAGTTTCCTCCTCCGCGCTCGTATAGTTAGGTGTTAATAAGACGCCCAGAGATTGTCCCATCCGACGTCGCCCTCGCCCGGGCCGTCTTCCGCCAGGAGCTGGAACGCCGCCGGCAGGGCTTCCAGCACGTCGCCGGCGACGAGGGACCGTTCGCCCGTATTCTCCGCGGCGACGTCGGCGGCGAGGCCGTGGATATACGCGCCCGCGCGCGCCGCGGCGAGAGGCTCGAGGCCGCCGGCGAGCAACGCCAGGACGACGCCGGTGAGGACGTCGCCGGTGCCGCCGCTGGCGAGGCCGGC
>CAZJNB010000041.1:0-10510 GCA_964547385.1 uncultured bacterium | reverse complement strand
CGGGGTCTCGCGTTAACTAAGAACCGCCAGAGTTGGCGGATTGAAATCTGGCTCCTCAGGCAGGACTCGAACCTGCAACCCTCCGGTTAACAGCCGGATGCTCTGCCAATTGAGCTACTGAGGAATCGTGGGCCGCGTTTGTATCATATTAAGGCCGCGGCGTCAAGCCCCTCGCCGAGCTACCAATAGAAGTAGGCGACGCCGAAGTTAAGGCGGATAAATTGGCTGTCGCGGCCGTCGCGGGCGCCGTCGAAGATGCGGTCGTATTCCAACGTTCCCCACGTCAGGAAGCGCTCGCTCAGGTAATACTCGAGGCCCGGGCCGACGTAGAAGCCGGAGGCGGTGATGTCTTCCCACGCGTCCTCGCGTTTGACGCGCTCGTCGTATAAGGCCCAGCCGGCCGCGAGGTAGGGCTTAAAGACGCCCATATATATTTTATACGACAGGCCGGCGCGGTAGGAGACGAGGCGAGTCTCGCCGATGCCGGTGTCGCTCTCGGCGCCGTGGCTCAGGTGGTAGTCGGCGCCTACGTCGGCGGTGAGCCAGTGGAAGAGGTTGCCGTAAAGGCGGACGGCGCCCACCGGCGCGGTCTTGGCGTCGTTGTCGAACGCCGCCACCGGAAGGGCGAAGCCGGCCGCGCCCCCAACGCCCAGGCGGACGAGGGCGCCGGCGGGCCCGGCGGCGATGGCCGCCCCGACCGCGGCCGCCGAGGCGAGCCGTATTAGTTTGCGTCCGGACATAAGTTTGTTGCTCCCCGCGCCGTCGTTCCTCGCGTCAGCTTTATATTATAGATTAAGCCGCGGCCGAAGTCAAAAAAAACCGGTCCGGCGGCCGGCGTTAACGCGCGGCGTCCGGTTACATGAAGTAGTAGTTGACGCCGAAGTAGATGTCCAGGTACGTATCGTTATAATTTTTGGGAACGTCGCTAGCTTGGATGACGTATCGACGGCCGACGGGGGCCCAACCGGGTCCCTCTATGTTGTAAGAGCCTTCGTTGAATATGACGTTGTAACGGGGGTTAACGTCGATGGCGAAGGGGCCGAAGGCGTACGTTACGCCGCCGCCGGCGTATAGGCCCGGGCCGTCGAGCGAGGTGTCAGTGGCGTAATAGATTATTTCCATATTACCGTAGTTCCACGACAAGCCGCCTTTAAGCTTCTCGAAGTAGTAACCGCCGCCGCCGCCGGCATAGAGGCTAAACGCGCCGAATTGGAGGCGGTAGTTCGCCCCTGCCGTAACGGGAATTAACGTGTTCTTCGGTTCTTCCACATAGGCGTTATCTTGCCAGTCCTTTACGGCGTGCCCGAGGTGATACGCGACCGCGGCCTCGGCCTCCAAATTCCGCCATGTCCCCACCGTAACTTTTACGCCCAGTTTCGGGCTTAATCCCAAGTCGGCGCCGGCGCTAAAATAGATGTTTGATCCTCCAGCTCCGGGGCGCGTCGCCATCCTGCAAGTGGGTATCGCGGCGCCGCCGAAGACGCCCACGGCGACGCCTATCCCGTGCGCGCTCGCCGCCGCCAACAGCAACGCCGCCGCGATTACGTATCTCCTCATTATCACCACTTTATCCTTTCCCCCAAGGGACGATAAGGTTTGGCGCGAGCCGCTTTACTGGCGCGGGTGTTCCTGGACGAACGCCCAGATGACCTCGCCCGCGTCGATGTCGCGAGATGTCTTGCCGACGAGTTTTTCGGGGAGGTATTGCCAGCCGCCGGGCCAAGTGTGGCCGCCGCCTTCGACCTTGACGAAGACGACGTCGCCGCCGTTGGGTGAGCTGTATTCGGCGCGCGTTACGGTCGTGCCGTCGTCGGCGTCGCGGTCCGGATATGCGGTTACGACCGCGGCGTCGTCACAGCCGTTGTTCTCCCGCCAGAGCGCGAGCGTCTCGTCCTGGGAGAGGGCTTCGCCCAATTTGAGCCAGACGAACCTGAGCTGGCCGCCGTTGTAGGGGACCATCGGGTCGTCCGTTCCGCTTATCATTATCACCGGCACCGGCTCGGTGGGGGGGTATTTTTCGGCGAGCGGGACCGTCATTGCGCCGGCGACGACGCCGATGGCCGCGACGGTCGCCGGGCTCCCGGCGGCGAGGCGGTACGTCATAAAAGCGCCGTTGGATATCCCCATCGCGTAGACGCGCCGCGGGTCCACGTTGTATTCGCCCTCCAGCCGCTTTCGGAGGGCGTTCAGGAAGCCGACGTCGTCCACGTTCTCGCGCTGGGCCTCGTAGCGTCGCAGGCCGCGGCCGTCGTTCCAGTGTTTATCCACGCCCTCCGGATAGACGCAGATAAAGCCTTCCCGGTCGGCGAGGTCGTTGAGGTCGGGCGCGAGCTTGCGCATCCTGCGGGCGTTGCCGCCGCCGCCGTGGAGGGTGAAGACGACCGGCGTCGGCGTCCGGCCGTCGTAGCTCGGCGGCACGTGGACCTCGAACGTCCGGCTCCGCCCCTCCCACTCCATTTCGCCCTTTACGTCGGCGAGCGCCGTCGTCGCGAGCGCCGCCGCGGCAAGCAACACTTGAAAGCCTCGGGACCATCTCATATAGAAGCCTCCTAACGGTCCGGCGTCAATATTACGATGAACGTTCGCCGGAGGCAATAGAAAAGGGATGGGCGCCGGCGTTTCGGATGGAGGTTGACACGTCGGCGCGCTTATGTATTAATACAATAAACGGTAGTTTCGCGATGCCTTTAGGAGGTTGGATATGAACGTTACACGCGTATTAACATTACGGGCCGCGCTTTTCGCGGCGGCGGCGTTGGCGCTCGGGCTGTGCGCCTGCGGCGACGGCGGCGCGGGCCCCAGCGCCGGCGTCGCCTATTACGTATCGCCGAGCGGCGACGATAATAACCCGGGGACCGAGGCCGAGCCGTGGCGGACCGTCGGGAAGGCCGCGGCGACGCTGGCGGCCGGCGAGACGGCCTACCTTCGCGCCGGGACCTATAACGAGCGGGTGGTCCCCGCGAACTCGGGCGCCGCGGGCGCCTACATTACGTACGCGGCGTATCCGGGCGAGACACCGGTGATTGATGGCGCCGGGATAAACCTGCCGCTGGATTGGGGCGGCCTGTTCGATATATCGAGTAGGAGTTACATTAGGGTCGTGGGGTTGACGATAAAGAACGCCGGCCCGCACGACAACAACCCGGGAATCCTTGTGGACGGCTCGAGTTACATAACGATTAAGGATAATCACACCGTAAATACGGTATCCTCCGGCATCGGCGTGTGGGCCAGCGCCCACGTAATAATCGACGGCAACGAGGTCGAGGGGGCGTGTAACGACGGCGAGGAAGAATGTATAACGGTAGCCGGGACGAGCGACTTCGAGGTGAAGTATAACCACGTCCACGACAGCGGCCCGGGCGCCAAAGGCGGCGAGGGAATCGACGTCAAGGACGGCTCGTCCAACGGTACGGTGCACCATAACCACGTGCACGATATCAACCGTTTGGGCATCTACGTGGACGCGTGGGACAAGGAGACGCGAGCCATCGAGGTCTACGCGAACAACGTCCACGACTGCCGCGGCGACGGCTTCACCCTCGCCTCGGAGGCCGGCGGCCTCTTGAAAGACGTCAAGATATACAACAACCTCGTTTACAACAACTACGATAACGGCCTGGGCATCTTCGACTACGGCGAGCCCGGCGTCCAACGTCATCCGATAGAGAACGTCCGCATCGTGAACAACACGTTCTACAACAACGGCCGTAACGGCTGGGGCGGCGGCATAATTATCGAGAACAACGACGCCAAGGGCGTGCTCTTGCGTAACAACATATGTTCGCAGAACCTCTCGTTCCAGATCGCGCTCGAGAAGGGCGTCCCGTCGGAGGTTACGGTGGACCACAACCTCATCCACGGCTTCCGCGGCTACGGCAACGAAATAAAGGGCAACGCCTACGTGGAGGGCGACCCCAAGTTCGTGGACACGGCGAAGGCCGATTTTCACCTGCAGGGGAGCTCGCCGGCGATCGACAAGGGCTCGCCGGCCGAGGCGCCCGGCACCGATTACGACGGGAAGCCGCGCCCCCACGGCGCCGGCGTTGACATCGGCGCGTTCGAGTATAGCGGCGGTTTTAATATGCGATAGGGGACGCGCGCCGCAAGTAAAGAAAAAACCCTGGCCGCCAAGGCCGGGGTTTCGGCTTCGACGCGGCTTCGCCACATCCGCGCTTTGCCGGCGATTTCTTTCACTGTGGTAAAAAAGGGCGGCCCGTAAGGCCGCCCTTTTGTTCGCGAGTAAATGACTTAGAGCGGGATATAACCCTCGTACGTGAGGCCCACAAGCATAGCCTTCATCACGTTCGTGCCCATAATCGGGTAGAGGAACTTGAGGCCGAGGGTGTTGTTGGCGTCGATGCCGTATTTCGGCGCTACGCCGACGTAGAGGCCGCTCGTCTCGGAATCCGTGACAGTAGTGCTGTCGCTTTTAGCGGCCATGCTCATCTCGTAGCCGATGGGGACGTAGATCTGGAAGTTGTCCGGGCCCATCGTGTAGCCGGGTTCGACGTCGAGGTAGATCAACATACCGGGGGTGTAGTCGACGTCGATCGTCTGGCCGGGGGTCATACTCGGCACGGACATAGTGTATTTCATGCGATACCGGAAGCCGAGCTGGCCGTTGAACGCGAAGCCGGCGTCGGGGAACGTACCGCCGACCGCGGCGACGTCGATGTCTATCTGGTCGTCGCCCAACTCGGGGTCGGTATCGGCGTAGTCGACCTTGCCGACGGGGACTTTAACGCCCAAGCGGCCGCCGAGGTTCCAGCCGTCCATCGGCGCAATGTACCGGCCTTTGACCCACACGTCGCCCAAGCCCGCGGCGCTCGCTTCGCCGCCGGCGTCCGGCGCGAACTTGGTTGAGATTACCTGCACGGTGACGTCGGCCAGGATGTTCTCGTTGAAGGAATAGCCGATGTCGATGGGCGCGGCGATAATTGTTTGGTCGCCGAGCATATCTAGGGCGTTGCCGTCCTTGTCGTACATCTGGCTGGCCATTAAGTAACCCGCGCCGACGTTAAGGTGAACGGCGTTCGGGACTATCGGAAGGCCGGCGTGGTCGAACGTCGCCAGGCCGTCGTAGGGGAAAGCGGCGGGGAACGTATACCCGAACGCCATCCCGGCCCCTATGCTCACGAGGGCCACTAACATTGCCAGTTTACCCATTCCTCGTCTCCTCCTTGGGTTAGGAAAGATAAAAACGTAATCCCATAAGGCTTTGCCGCCAACACGGCGGCCTTGCCTGCTCGCAAACTCACGCAAGGCTAACACAACAAGAGGCGTTTGTCAACCTTTAATTTCGGCGATGTATCGGCGTAACGTTCTCTCCGTATCCTCCGCCCGCCGCTGCGGCGGGGCCGTTTGCCGTTGACAAAGGCCGCCAGCTTCTATAAAATACTGTGAAGGAGTAGGCGAAGAGAGATGGCCGAGACACACTGGGATACCCGCACCCGCCGGAAGGCCGACCCGGATATTGCCGAGGTCCAAAAGCAGATCGACGACGACTTCGACTTCGAAGCGGTCTTGGCCGCGGTCTTCACGCTCATCGAGAAAAAGACGCCGCTCCGGCAATGCGGCCTTTCGGTAATAGGCCGGGATTTGAAGAAGAGACCGCTCGTCCGCAGGCGGGCGTTGCCGAAGGGTGATAAAAGCCGCGTCTGTCCCTTGCTCTCGTTTCCTATCCCGCTCACCAACGACGAGATCCGCTACACCCTCGATATATTCGACTTCGAGAAGCCCCAGCTCAATAGGCCCGAGTCCGACCTCTTGGAGAAGTGTCTGAACTTACTCTACCAGGCCGTCAACAAGGACTACCACGAGCGCGACCACCTCACCGGCCTATACAACCGCCAGGGTTTCTTACCTCGTATAACGCGCATCCTCGACGGCGCGGCGCGGGAGGGTACCGCCGCGGCGGTATTGTTGCTCGACCTCGACCACTTTAAGGGCGTTAACGATACCTACGGCCACCCGGTAGGCGATAGGGTCTTGTCCGAATTCGCGGGCGTTATCGCCGACGTCGTCGCGGGCGACGGCGTCGTAGGGAGGTGGGGCGGCGAAGAGTTCGTCGTCGTCCTGGCCGGCGCGGACGAAGAGGAAGCTATGTCCGCCGCCGAGGAGATACGCCGCCAGACCGAAAAATTACGGGTTAAGGTGGACCAGGCCGCGGGCGGCTACGTTCCCCGGACGACGTGTTCGGTCGGCATATCCCTATGCCCGGGCCACGGGTCCGACGCCGAGACGTTAATTCAGTTGGCCGATAGGGCCCTTTACGAAGCCAAAGAGGCGGGACGGAACCAGGTCAAGCGGTATCCCCTTGACGCCCCCCAGGTCCTCCTGAAAAAGCTTAAAGAGAGGGTTGAGGAGGGCGGCCTGGCACCTTCCCGGGAACTCGAGAGCCGTTGTAACATCATCTCCCTCAAGGAACGCGGCCTCGTGCGGGGGCTACCGCTCGCCGTCGCCGTCGTCGGCGCACGCCTCTTTATCCTCGACGGCCAGGGCAAGAAGTTCCACGTCTACGACGGCCGGGCTAAGGAATTCGTCGCCGAGGGCGGCGCCGGCGGCGAAGGTCTCCCCGGCCTCGAGGGGCCCGTAGACCTCGCGGTCTCCGCCGACGGCCTCGTCTTCGTCGCCGACCCGCCGACCCAAGTCGTGAAGATATATAAAGCCGAAGGGGCCTTCGTCGGCTTCATCGGCGGCCGCGACGAGGAGGGCGCGCCTATTTTGGGTTATGTCAAGGGGAGTTTCAACGAACCCGTCGCCGTAGCGCTCGACGGCCAGGGGCGCGTGGTCGTCGCCGAACGTATGAACCGCTGCGTTCAGCGGTTCACGCCCGCGGGCGACTTCGACGGCCTGGAGGTCCCGTTGGAGGCGGCGGACGCCGCGCCGCCGTATCAACCCGAGCCGCGCGACGTAGCCGCCGATAGCGCCGGGAATATCTTCGTCGTGGACGCCGCGAACGACGTCATCCAGAAATTCGACGCCCGCGGGGACTTCCAGATGTCGGTCGGCGGCCGGAACGCCGCGGGCGACGCCGGCTGTTTTAAAGGGCTCACGGCCCTCGCCGTAGACCGCCGCGGCAAACTCGCGGGCAAATTGTCTCAGGCGGGCGCGGCCGTCGCGGGCGATAATCTCGAGTTAGTAGTAACGGCGGAGACCGGCGACTTCGACCGCCTCCAGTTCTTCGACGCCGAGGGCGGCTGCGTCGGCGTGGTGGATTTCCGAAAGCTCTCCGCCCCGCTCGGGCGGCTGGTTCGCCCGGGGCGGCTCGCCGTAAGCGCCGGCGGCAGTATCTACGTTGTGGACCAAGAGAACGCGGACGTCTTACAGCTCAGTTTCGGAGCCCCGGGCGGCTAAGCGCCGAAGAGGAATACGACCGCGCGGGCGGCGAGATAGAAAAACTTCCGCGCCGGCTCCGCGGGCGACGGCCACAGACTATGGGCCGCCGCTTCGGCGCGCGAGACGAGCGCGAGTGAGACGCCGAGGGCTCGCCCCCGAAGGTCCTGGAACGATATAACGCGCCCGCCCTCTTTTATAAGCGCCTGCACCTGGCCGAGGATGTGCTCCCGGGGAAGCGGCTCGTCCGCGGCGGGGGCGCCGTCGCCCTTGAGGAGGTAGTGCGAACGGCGCCGGCCCACGAGCCGATGGGTTATCGCCCGGCCGCGCGCTATCGCTAAGACGACATCGCCGAACCTTGGGCCCGCGGCGGCTAAGGGTTCGATAAGGAACGTGTCGCCGCGGCGCGCCAGCGGCCCCATCGACGTGCTCGTTACCGCCGCCCGGAAGTCGCCGCTCGCCAACTTCCGCCTAAGAATTTCCGCGAGGGCCCACGCCCGGGCTACGTTTTTATCGTCGGAACGGTTACCCATCGTCGGCATTCTACCATATAGCTCGCGCGGAATATACGGGCCGATACTTCTTAGGAGTTAAAATGGCAGTAGTGCAGGTAACGGTAGTCCCGCTCGGGACCGCGAGCCCTTCGCTGAGCGCCTACGTGAAAGACGTCCTCGCGGTCTTGGCGCATTACCCGAACGTAACCGCCCACGTCGGCCCCAACGGCACCACCCTTCAGGGCGACCTCGACGCCCTTTGGCCCATTATCCGACAGATGCACGAAGCGCCTTTTAAAGCCGGCGTCCAGCGCGTAATGACGTTGGTAAATATAGACGACCGACGCGATACGGCCGGGACGATTGAAGGGAAGCTTGCCGCCGTCGGTCACTGAGGACGGCGCGGCGCCCTTCTCTTCTCCCGCTGCGGCGAGGGCGTACGACCGCTGGTTCGAGACGGCGTCGGGCCGCTATGCCGAGACGCGGGAGAACGAGCTCTTGGCGCGCGCCCTCGGCGGCTTGGACGGCGTTCGCCTCCTCGACGTCGGCTCCGGGCCCGGGAGGCAACTTTCTCGATGGGCGCCGCTATGCGCGTACGCCGTGGGCATCGAACCGGCGGCGGCGATGTTGGCGCGGGCGAAGGTTAGGTTGGCGGGAGCGGCCGCGGCTCTCGTGCAAGGGCGGGCTGAGGCATTGCCTTTTCGCGACGGCGTCTTCGACGTTGTAACGCTCGTAACCTCTCTCGAATTTATGGCGGACCCGGCCGCCGCTCTGCGCGAAGCGCGCCGCGTTTGCCGCCGGCGGCTAGTGGTTGCTGTTCTCAACGCGTGGTCCCTTTCGGCGCTCATCCGGCGCGCGAAGAGAAACTTGGGCCCGAACCTCTTCCGTTCGGTGCGTTTCTATACGCCCAACGGGCTGGCCCGGACCCTCGCGCCCTACGTCATCGGGCCGGTGAAGTTGGCCGCCACGTTACACTTCTTTCCCCTCTATCCCCGGCCCCTTCGCCGCCCGCTCGCCGCGGTGGACCGATGGCTCTCACGCCGATTTATACCTTGGGGGGCTTTTGTCGTCGCCGCCGGAAACGTTCCGAGAAAGGCGCTTTGAAATACGGCGCGATACTCCTTCTATTCTTGCCCGCGGCCGCGGCGTTGTATTACGCCGGCGGCCCGCCGGCGGCGACGTTTTTCGCCGCCGCGGTCGCGCTCGTATATTTGGCCGCGGCGATGGGGTGGGCGACGGAAGTGCTGGCCGCGCGCGCCGGGCCGACCGTAGGCGGCCTTTTGAACGCGACGCTGGGGAACGCCGCGGAGTTCATCATCGCCCTCCTCGGCGTCCGCGCCGGCCTCGGCGTCGTCGTCAAAGCCTCCCTTACCGGCTCGATTCTCGGCAACTCCCTGTTGGTCCTCGGCGCGTCCTTCCTCGCCGGCGGCTTCCGCCATCGCGAGCAGCGGTTTAACGCCCGGGCGGCGCGGATGGGCGCGACTATGATGGTCGTGGCCGTATCTGCGCTTTTGATGCCGTCGTTGCTCCATATCGCCGGTTCGGCGAACGCCGTCTCGGAACATCGGCTCAGCGTCGCGATCGCGGTAGTTTTAGTGGCGGCGTACGTCGCCAGCATCGTTTTTTCGTTCGTTACCCACCGGCATATGTTCCCCCACCGCGCCGAGCCGGGCGCCGGCGGCGCGCCGCTCGCGCGGGCGGTGGTGGTCCTCGTCCTTACGACGTTGGGTATCCTCGCGTCCGCGGAACTGCTCGTCCGCGTCCTCGAGCCGACGGCGCACGCGCTCGGGTGGGGAAACGTCTTTATCGGCGTCGTTATCGTCGCGGTGGCCGGCAACGCCGCGGAGAACTTCGCCGCCGTTACGATGGCGTGGCGGAACCGGATGGACCTGGCGCTGACGATCACCCAGGGTTCGTCGATGCAGATCGCGCTATTGGTGGCGCCGCTTATCGTGATTATCAGTTACGTTTGGCCGACGCCCCTCGACCTAATATTTACGCCCCTCGAGGTCGCCGCGGTGGCGCTCTCGATGTTTATCGTCTTCGCGGTTACCGCCGACGGCGAGAGCAATTGGATGGAGGGATTCCTTCTGCTTGCGCTCTACGCCATAATGGCGGTTACGTTCTTCTTCGCCGGGTGATTATGGCTCGTGAAAATGAGAGGCTGAGCGATATCGGCGAGGCCGGCATCTTGGCCCGGATATTCGCCCGCTTGCCGGCGGCGGAGGGGGTGTTTGTCGGCCCGGGAGACGACGCCGCGGCGTTGGCCGCGCCCGGCGAAGGCATGCTCCTCTTCGCGTCGGACGCGATGGTGGAGAGCGTTCACTTCGACTTGGCGTTTATGACGCCCGCGGACGTCGGTTGGCGCCTAACTTGCGCGAACCTCTCGGACTTGGCGGCGATGGGCGCGGCGCCGTGGGCGGCGGTCGTCTCCGTCGCGGCGCCGGCGGCGACGCCCGCGGCCGTAATCGAGGAGTTCTACGCCGGCGCGGCGGCGCTCGCCCGTCAGGAGGGGCTGGCGCTCGTCGGCGGCGACGTTGTCGCGAGCCCGGCGGCCCTCTTTTTCTCGATGGCCGTTCTCGGGACGGCGCCGCGGCGACAACTGCTTACGCGCGCGGGCGCGGCGGCGGGCGACGTATTAATACTAACGGGTGAGTTGGCCCGGGCGCGGGCGGGGT
>CAZJNB010000040.1:0-10544 GCA_964547385.1 uncultured bacterium | reverse complement strand
CGGCACTCGCGTCGCTTTCGCAAGCAGACGCGCTAAAGCTACCGGGTCCGCAACGTTGTTAATACCGCCAAGCAACGCCACCGCGGGCCTAACCTCGACGATAAGCCGGGCCACGTTTTCGACGCCCAGGTGTTCGGCAGGCCACGACGTCCGCGGGTCGCCATCCGCAAAGACGCCGCCCACGTGCGCCAGGAGTACGTGCCCCCGGGCCGACCGGTATTGGGCCGCGAGGACGTCGATGTCGTCCGCCGCCGCATCCGCTACGTAGGCGAAGGTCGTCGCCGCCGTCGCCATCAAGAGACCTACCGCGCCTTCGCCCCGAGCGTCATCATCCACCCGGCCCCGCCGGACATCCAGCGCAACTTCGCCGACAGCGTAGGATTCGCCGACGCGCAAGGTCCTAATATTACCGACTACGTCCTTGGCGCGCGGGAGCCAAGAATAATTCATTTTAATAACTGCGGCCGAAGCCAACAGCTCAACTCTTCTCTCTCCGAGTTGGGCCCGACGGACCGTCTGTATCAACGGCTCGAGCTCGGCGACGTGTTCCCACGCCGGCGACGACAAGATGACCGCATCGATATCCGCCGGCCGCCAGCCCGCGGCCTTAAAACGCGCCAGAAAATTCCTCCCGGGGTCGAGGACGATGCCACGACCGCCGAGCCAAAGGAAATAGCCGCCGCCCTGTGCGAGCGCGCGGCCGGTATCCCTCTCACCCATTAACCCGAACGCGTCCCACGTCCCGAGACATTCCAAAAACGGCTCGCCGCGGGTATTTCGCCCGCCGGAAAGGAAACCCGGTTCCGGTTTAACGGCAAGTTTTTCCGCCGCTCGGGCCACACGTTCGAAGGTCACGCCGCTCTCGTCGGCGGTGCCGAGTCGGCCCTTTAACACCCGAAGCCGTTCCCGCGCGTACGCGAACAGCTTCGCGTTAGCCGGCCCGATCTCGCACACTTGCTGTAAGAGACGGCAGGCTTCGCCCAGCTGGCCCAAACGCTCGAGCGCGTTCGCCTTCCAGGTGAGCGCGGTTACGTTATCTCGCTCTACTTTGAGAACCGCGCCGAAATACGCCAACGCGTCCTTGATTTTACCCTCTTTACTTAGAGTTATCCCCCGTTTGATATCGCTTTCCAAATCGCCCCCGCCCGCAGACGCCCCGTCCCGCCGGCGCGCCGGCCGCGCCTTCGCCGCCCCAACCATCGCTAAAGCGGCGTCGCGGTCGTCCGCCGTCGCGATGTAATCCCATACGTCCAGGAACTCGAACACCGTCTTCGCCTTCGCCGAGATATCGGTGAAAATAACCTCGCCCCCCGACTTCCGCGCCTCCCCTACGCCCGAAAGCAACGTCCCCATCCCGGCCGAACATATGAATTCGACGTCCACCATACTCACTATTACCCACGGCCGGCCGGCCCGGAAAATAACTTCGAACTGCCGTTGGAGCTCCTTCGCCTCCTCTACGCCGATGCGCCCGGAAACACCTAACCACGTCGCGCCGCCGCCTACGCTCGCGTCGACCGTTATCGCGGCTTTCTTCTGCGAGATATCAACCATCTACTCTTTCCACGTGCCCGATGAGAACCGTCCGGACCGGCGCCGCGCCCCGACCCAACAACCGTACCGCGGCACCGCCTTCCCTCATAATTAACACCCGGTCGCCCCGACCGGCGTCCACCAGGTCCCACGCCACGACTACGCCACCTCGCCGCTCCGCGCCTTCGGGCCTAACCATAACTAATTTGAGTCCCCGCAGGGCCTGATGTTTAACGTTGGCCGGTGCCGGCCCCACTACCCGCCCGAGTTCCATCAGCGCGTTCCCCTCGCCGCACGGTGCCGCTCTAAGATCGCGACGCACGCCGCATCCACCGGAACGTCGCCGCGCCCGAGGGCGAAAGACGCTTCTTTACCACCCACCCAGATGACGCGCGTGCCCCGGCCCGCCTCTACCACGTCGCACGCGACGAAAGGTTCCCCCTCGCGCCGGTCATCCTCATCCACCGGGACAAGTAACAATAACCTCTCCCCGGCGAGGCCGTCCGCAAGCCGCGTCGCCACTACCGTGCCGAGCACTTTCGCCGCCCTCACGGCGCCGCGACCTCGGCCTTGCGATATGTTACTTTCCCCTCCGCCTCGACGATCTCCACTATCGCCATTACGACCGCGTCTACGGGCCGTTGGCTCGTAAGCTCCGTTTGGCGCGCCGAGGAGCCGGCCGCCGTCAATACTACTTCGCCCCGGCCCGCGCCGACGATATCCGCGGCCACAAAATGCGAACCCCGCCCCCGACCGTAAATATCACAATCTTCTACGAGCAAGAGCTTCAGGCCGCGGAGACCCTCGTCCTTTACCGTCGATACTACCATACCGGTTACTTTGGCGATTCTCATAAGCGCGCGCGTCCGCTCCTCCGGTAATCGTCCGAGCGCCCGCGCGGGGTTTTCACTCCGCTTTGGGCTGGCGCGCCATAAGGTCCTTTACCGCCGCCCGCGCGTCTTTGCCCTCGAATAAAACGCGGTGCATCTCCGCGGTAATCGGCGCCGCAACGTCGTCCCGCGCCGAGAGCTCGCGCGCCACCTCGACCGTTCGCACGCCCTCGGCCACCATCGTCATCGACGCGAGGATATCGTCGAGACGCCGTCCCCGACCTATCTCCTCGCCTACGTAGCGGTTCCGGCTATGCGGGCTCGTGCACGTAGTGATAAGGTCTCCCAGGCCGGAAAGGCCGGCAAACGTCTCGGCCTTGGCGCCGCCAGCGACGCCCAATCGACTTATCTCCGCGAGCCCCCGCGTCATAAGAGCCGCCTTGGTATTGGCGCCGAAACCGAGGCCGTCGGCGATGCCGGCGGCGATAGCGATAATGTTCTTGAGCGCGCCGCCGTATTCCACGCCCACGACGTCCGCGTTTGTATAGACGCGAAAATACGGCGCCATAGTAACTTCGCGAACCTCATTCGCTAACGATTCCTCGGCGCTGGCGGCGACGACCGCACTCGGGATACACCGCGCAACTTCCTCGGCGTGAGTCGGACCGGAGAAAGCGACATAACCCCGCGCCACCGGCAACTCTTCGGCAAGCACCTCGGTCATCCGTAGAAACGTCCCCTCCTCCAAACCTTTCGCCGCCGAGATTATTATCTCCGAGCCCTTACACGCCTTCTCTATCTTGCGGGCCGTCTCCCGGACGCCGAAAGAGGGGACGACGAAAAATACCATCCCGGCTGAGGACGCCGCCGCGGCCGCGTCGGTAGTAATTGCGACGTTCTCCGGCAAAACGACACCCGGCAAAATATCGCTTCTCTCCCGCGACCCTGAAAGCATATCGTATTCGTCTTTTAGATAACACCATAGCCGGACGCGCGTGCCGTTCTTCGCCAAGAGCCGCGCGAGGGTGACGCCCCACGAACCGGCGCCCAATACCGCCACCTCTCTCTCGCGCGCCTTAGCCATCGTTCCGCTTGGGAGCTCCCAACTTGCTCTCCGTTCCGGCTACCATCCGAGCGATATTTTTCCGGTGCGCGTAGATTATCCCCACGGCCGCGGCCACGCATAGACCTACGAAATACGGGTCGACGCGTTCGCCTCTCAGGAGGGGGACAACGACGGACGCCACGCTTCCCGCCGCCGCGGCGGCGACGGACCCGAGAGATACGTAACGGCTTAGCGCCACGCCGATGAAGAATACCGCCACTGCAACGCCGACGATAAGGGGGGCGAGCGCCAGGAACGCGCCGGCGGTGGTGGCCACGCCTTTTCCGCCGCGAAAACGGAGGAACGGCGTCCAAATGTGACCGCCTATCGCGGCCGCGGCGGCAACGACCGGCAACGCTACGACGCCCGGCGCTATCCATTTCGCCGCTAATACGGCCGCCGCGCCCTTGGCCACATCGAGCATTAGGCCGCAAAGCCCCCAGGCGAGGCCCGCGGTCCGATAGAGGTTCGTCGCGCCCGGGTTTCCCGAACCTACGGTGCGCAGGTCGACGCCTACAACCAATTTAGCTAAAAGCCATGAGTACGGCGTCGCCCCCACGAGAAAAGCCGCCCCGGCGATAGCTAAGTAAACAACGACCATTACCGTTTAGGATAGCATCTACAGACGCGCCCAACAACTACTATTTAGCTACCCTCTCGTTACGACGACGGTAAACGATGTCTACCGGCGTCCCCACAAAAGGGAAAGATTCCCTAATTCTATTCTCCACGAAACGGCGGAAAGAAGGGGGCGGCACTTTTTTAATGTTGAGGAACAAGTGAAAGGCCGGCGGCGCCGCGGCGACTTGGACCGCGTAACGGACTATTATCTCTTTGCCGGCGGCGCGGAACGTACGGGCCGTCAACGCGTCGCGGACGAAACGGTTGAGCTCGCCGGTCCCGATACGCCGGCGGAAGTTTTCGTCTATCTCCCGAAGGGTAGCGTAGAACGGGCCTACGTCGAAGCCCGCGCGCGCGGAGCCGCACAGAACCGGCGCGTAATCGGCGAACTTCAATTCTCGCCGGACGTCGCCGAGACGTCCCTCCACCGCGGCCTGGCCGCCGCCGAGGAGGTCCGTTTTATTCACGAATATAAGGAGAGCCCGACCATAGCGACACGTATAGCCGGCGATCTTCGCGTCCTGGGAAGTGGGCCCCTCGGCGCCGTCTATTACGAGGACGACCGCGGTAGCCCGGCGAACCGCGGCGAAGGCTTTCGCCAACGCCCACTCCTCAAGCCGCTCTTTGGCCCGTGCCCGCCGGCGGATACCCGCGGTATCTACGAACACGAACCGTTGGTCGTCGCTCTCTATCTCGACGTCAACCGCGTCGCGCGTCGTCCCGGGCTTCTCGTGTACGACGACGCGCTCGGCGCCGGCGAGGTTATTGAGTAAAGACGATTTACCGACGTTGGGCCGCCCCACGATCGCGACGCGTAAGCGGGCGTCGCCCGCGGCCCGGGCAACGCCCGCACCGGAACCCAATTCCCTTACGACGGCGGCCAGGAGTTCGAGGCAATTATAACCCCCTTTAGCACTTACGGCCAAGGGAAGCCGCGCAAAGCCGAGCTCGTAAAATTCGCTCGCGTCGCTGTCGCGGCTCGGGCCGTCGATTTTATTAACTACGGGTAACACCGGCTTCCCGAGCCGGCGCACGAAATCGGCCAGTTCACCGTCGAGCGGCATCAGGCCGTCCCGGCCGTCGAAAAGTAATAGTATGAGGTCGGCGGCGGCTACGGCCGCGTCCAACCCCCGGATAATATTTTCCTGGAGGGAATCGTCCGGCGAGGAGAGGAAGCCCGCGGCGTCGATGAGCTCGAAACGAACGCCGTCGAACTCACACGGCGCGGCGAGCGCGTCGCGCGTAGTGTTAGGCACGTCGTCCGTCATCGCGACACGTCGCCCGAGAAGCCTATTAAAAAGGGTGGACTTCCCGACGTTAGGTCGCCCCAAAATAAGAACGTGCCTTAGCTCTTCTACCACCGTCACCGCAACTCTACCGCCAAAATACGGCGGCTTCACGCGCAGAAGCCGCCCGGGTAAAACATAAAGGAGTATTGTTATCCGCCTTCGCCCTCGGGCAACTCGGGAGCGGCGGCCGGTTTTTCGGGCTCCGCGTCCGGCGCCTCGACAGCGCTCTCTTCTTCGGACGGACTTTCCAGCGAGGCCGGCGTGGCTTCCGCCTCGGCGTTCTCGGCCTCGCCGGCATGCGGGGCTTCCTCCAGCGTCGCGAGCTCTTCGGCCGGCGCGTCCACGGGAGGTTCATGGACCTCTTCGGCCACACCCTCGGCCGTTACTCCCTCTACGTCCTTCGCCGCGCCAACATCTTCGGTCGCGAGCTCTTCGGCCGGCGCCTCCGCGGGAGGTTCTTCGACCGCTTCGGCCACACCCTCGGCCGTTACTCCCTCTACGTCCTTCGCCGCGTCAACATCCCCGGTCGCGAGCTCTTCGGCCGGCGCGTCCACGGGAGGTTCTTCGACCGCTTCGGCCGCGGCCGCCGCGGCTTGGATCTCTTCTAAGGCCGCGCCTTCCTCAATACCTTTATTACCGGTCTCGTTTTGGTATTGCCATAAGCTCAAGTTAATTCGGCGGTCCCGGGGCGAGACGTTGATAACCTTCACTTTGATACGGTCGCCGATGGCGAGCACATCCTCGACTTTATTCACGCGCCGCCCGGCGACCTCAGAAATATGCAGTAAGCCCTCGATATCCTCTTCGAGTTTCACGATGGCGCCGTACGCCGTTATACGTACGACGGCGCCCTCGGCGTAAGAACCGACCGGGTATCGCTCTTCGACTTCGGTCCAGGGATCGTGCTCGAGTTGCTTTACGCCGAGGGAGATGCGCCGGTTTACGGAATCGATCGTAAGGACCGCCGCCGTGACACGGTCGCCCTTCTTGAAAACGTCGGACGGGTGCCGGATACGCTTTTTCCACGAGATGTCGGATATATGGATCAGGCCGTCAATCCCCTCTTCCAACTCGACGAAGACGCCGAAGTCGGTGATGTTGCGGACGGTGCCTTCGATGACGGCGCCCGGCGGATGCCGTTCCTCGATAGTATCCCAAGGATTGGGCATCGTTTGCCGGAGGCCGAGCGAGATCCGCCTGTTACTTTCGTCTATCTTGAGAACGACAACGCCGATCTCATCGCCTACGGAGAGTATTTTGGAAGGGTGCTTAATACGTTGCGTCCAGGACATCTCGGAAACGTGGACCAAACCCTCGACGCCGGCCTCCAACTCCACGAACGCGCCGTAATCGACGATCGAAACCACTTTACCTATGACCCGTTCGCCTTCGTGATAACGCGTGCCGATATTATCCCACGGGTTTCCCAGAAGGTCTTTCAAACTGAGAGAAACGCGCCCGGTCGTCGGGTCGAAGTCGGTTACGAGGACTTCGAGGCGTTGACCGATAGAGACCACCTCCGACGGGTGTTTTACTCGCCCCCACGACAGGTCCGTAATATGGAGGAGACCGTCGAGGCCGCCGAGGTCGACAAAAGCGCCGAAGTCGGTTATGTTCTTCACCTCGCCCTCGAGTTTGATCCCCTTTTCCATCTTCTCGAGCAAGAGCTTCTTTTTTACCTCGCGTTCCTCGAGGAGAAGGGCTTTCCGCGAAAGGACGATATTACGTCGCCGTTTATTGACCTTGATTATACGCATCGGGAACGTTTGCTTCAGGTAGGACGCATAATCGCGCACCGGCCGGAGGTCGAGTTGGGACGCCGGCAGGAAAGCCTTTACCCCTATGTCCACGATAAAACCGCCGCGTACGCGGTTTAGGATTTTACCGTCGACGGAACCGCCGGCTTCGTAAATCTCGCGGACGCGGTCCCAGGCTCGGAAGAAATCGGCCTTCTCCTTCGAGAGAACGATGACGCCATCTTGGTCCTCTTTCTTCTCTAAGTAGACGTCCACTTTATCGCCCACCGCGACTTCGGCGCCTTGGCCGAATTCCGCGAGGCTGATAGTCCCCTCCGATTTATAACCTACGTCTACTAAAACCTCGTCCGCGTTGACCGCTACGACGGTACCGGCGACTACTTCGTTCTCTTCAAGGTCGCGGAAGGATTCCTCGTATAAACCCGCTTGCTCTTCGAAAGAAGCCAAGTCAAAATCTTCAGTATCGTTCGCCACCGGCGCCATCCGCGGTTCGCCGGCTTTTGCCTTCGGCGGCGCCGTTTCCGTGTTGTTTGCGTCGGCTTTAGGGGCCGTTGTCGGTTCTTCAGTCATCTATCCGTATTTCATCTCCTTATCCCCGTCGCCGGGGTGTTTTGATAAACGTTAGAGCTCCTTATAACATATATATGCGAATATTGCCAACAAAAAAACGCCGTCTCCCCCGCGGCAGGCCGCAATTCCTCAGCTTCGCCTAGTCGGGACCTTCCGATAGCGCTTCGACTTCCGCGAGCCGCTGCGCCGCGTCTCGCGCATAGGGCGAAAGCCGATGATAATCGAGTATACGCCGGTAGAGCTTGGCCGCCTCTATAGATTTACCGACCTTCCGGTAACAATCGGCGAGGGCCATCGCGACCGGCGTCGCCGGGAAGTCGTCACCAGATTCTTCGTATAGCCCTTGGTATTCCCTAATCGCCGCCTTATAGTCGCCCTCGGCGCGCAAACAATCCCCTACCCCCTTCGCCGCGAGCTTGCGCTCCAGGCCGGCGCTTGCCGTGCGCACCCGCCTAAACAGCTCGGCCGCCTTCTTATAATCGCCCTTCTCAAAATAAAGCGAGGCGAGCTCGTACATTGCGGCCCGGCCGGCGCCGGTATTGCCGAAGCGGCCGATGACGCCCTCGAGATCGTCGCGGTTCGCCGCGGCCAACTTCTCCTCGTCAACCCGACCTTCCTTCCCGGCTTTCTTGACGGCCTCCTCGCGCCGCGCGGCCGCCTCCGTTTGTATTCGACCGTACGCCCGGGCGGCGCGTATCTCCCGGTCGTTCCGATACCAGAAAAACCCTCCCACGGCGCCCGCAGTTATAATTACCGCGCCCGCGACGATGGCAACCAACCGCCACCGGCTCACGACCGGCCGAAAGATCTTCTGCCACCGCGTCTCGGCCCCGGCCTCCGCGGACGTCCGGGCCCGCGATAATATCGGCTTACGCTTCTTCTTTTTTATTCTCACGATACCGTCCTCTGCACGTTAAATATGAAGGTAGCTCGCCCCGCCGGAAAGGGAACCGGCGAAAACGCCGGCGAGCGCCGCGGCGAATATTAATAACGTTAGTAGCGCGGTCGTTCTCGTATACCCCTCGCGCCGCCGGCGTATGTGAAGATACGCGGTCGCGATGAAGAAGACCGCCAACGACGCCCCTTCTTTATAACTCAACGCCCACCAGGCTATGCCCTGTTGTGCCAGCCAGATCGCACCCGCTGCCAACGCCCCGACCGCGAAGAAAACATATCCCGATGCGACCGCCCGGTATTCCAATTTGGCAAGGTCTCTCCCCGTCGGTAACCACGGGCGGCCGCCGCGCCCGAAAAGGCGCAACAACGCCGCGCTAAAAGCTACCGTGAACGCCCCCCGTCCTAAATACGCTACGCCTACGTGGGCGGCGAACCACGACGAGCGGAACGCCGGCGCCGGCGGGCCGCCGATATCCACCGCGTAGAAAGACGCCCCGACCGCGAGAAGGAACGCCGCCGACATAACGACCGCCGCCAGTAACGCCGGCCGCGTCCGCACATAGAATATTAATAAAAATAACGCCGTCGACCAAGAGAATAAGTTCAGGCATTCGTAGCGACTCAGCGCCGGGAAATAGCCGCCGACGGCCCACCGCGCCGCGAACGCCGCCGTCATAACGACGAAGCCTACGAACGCCAGCCAAATCCCCGCGTTCGTGAGGAACCTCTTCCCGGTCGCCGCCCATATCAAGAAAACAAGAGAGGATAGACCGTATAATATGGCCGCGGCGTTAAAAGGCACAAACTTATCCAAGTAGGTCTCGAGCGTTAGTTTTGCGCGCGGCGGGTACCCGTGTTGAACGGTGAGCGCCGCGGCAAGCCTTCGGCCCGCCCGGCGCATCGCCGGCGCGTCCCCTTCTCTATACGCCCGCTCGAGCCGTTTAACGTAATGCCAAGCCGGATGGGTCCGGTCAAGCGGCCGCCAACCCGCCGCCCCCCCGGGAACGAGCAGTAAACCTTCCCAGGTAAGGTCGTGGAGAGCCGTCGCCCGGGCGACGAACGCGCCGACGGCGGCTTCGGCATCTTTATCCGCGAAAGTTTGCCCGCTTCGCATCACTACCGGCATTATCTCGTTCTCGAAATCGTTTAACGATATCCAGCGGTCCGCCGGAACGCCGGGCACCGTTCCCCCCTCCACGAAAATCAAACGCGCCTTCCGCCGATAATCATTATCCAGAATGGCGAGCCCCATCGCCGCGTTCGCGTCGGCCGCGAGGTCGCCGCCCTTTATATCGCCGTGGCCCTTAAACGCCCGGTAGCGATAGCGGACAAACGAGCGCCACGGCATCGGGCGGTCGGCCTTTACCGCGACGCGCCCGAACGCCCGGTCCAATCGCGCGGCTTTAACCAACTCCAATTCGGCGGTAAAGTCCGCGGCGCCCGCCGCACCGGCCGCTATCAACATCCCGACTATGACATCGCGAAGCCGCACCCTATGGAAACCTTTCCCTAAACTTCGCCGCCCACCGCTCGAGCGAACGGCCGAACGCGCCGTCGTATCTATCCGGCGGCGCGGCTACGTACGCTTTCCCCCGCCGCACGAAGACCCATAGCTCATCGTAGCGTATAAATATCGTTATAACCACGCCCAGCGAAAACAACGCGCACGCCAAATATAATAACGCCGCGCCCCGGTCTCGCACAACCCTAAGGCCCGCGACCGCGGCTTCTTTACTTCCGATAAAACGGAAGAGGTAGTTACCGTCGGCAAGCTTGACCGGCACGCGCTCTCCATAAGGGAAGTTATAGCTAACTTCGCCGCCGTTCCGTTGCTCGAGCCGCGCCGTCAGCGAGCGCTCCCGGATGTCCCGGCCCTCGCCGGGCGCCGTTTCGACCGTTAAAGTTTCGTCGCCGAGCGGAAGCCCGGTCCCGGAGGCCAATA
>CAZJNB010000039.1:0-10630 GCA_964547385.1 uncultured bacterium | reverse complement strand
ACGGACCTCATAAACGAGGGCTAACTCCACGGCTCGAGCGGCGTACGGACGTGGTCCGTCCAGGCGGGCAGCGCCGCGGCGTCGCTCTTCGCCGGCCTGGGGGTGGTAGGGCCGAAGTGGTTCGGCCTCTACGCCGCGTCGTGGTGGCTCCACCTCCTCACCCTCCTCGTCTTCCTCGTCTATATCCCGATATCCAAACATCTCCATCTGCTCGCCTGCCCGTTCAACGAGTTCTTTCGTAACCTAAGGCCGCGGGGTATCGTGAAGGACTGCGACGTGGAGGACGAGGACGCGGACCACTTCGGCGTCATACGCGCCGACGACTTCACGTGGCGCCAACTGCTCGACTTCTACGCCTGCGTCGAGTGCGGCCGCTGTCAGGACTACTGCCCGGCGTTCAACACCGACAAGCCGCTCTCGCCCAAGAAAGTTATACAGGACCTCAAGCACGACTTTATGGCCCACGGCCTGGCCATCCGCAAGCTCGCGCGGGAGGGCGCCGTCAAGGAGGAGGGCGTGGGGCTCGCGGCCAACGTCGTGAGCGAGGACGAGCTGTGGGCGTGCACCACCTGCGGCGCCTGCCTGGAGCACTGCCCCATCAGCGTCGAGCACGTGGACAAGATAATAGACCTCCGACGGGACCTGGTGCTCAACGAGGGCCGGGTCCCGCACGAGCTCAACGCCGCGATGAACGGCGTCGAGCGCAACAACAACCCCTTCGGCCTCCCCTCCGGCGACCGTATGAAGTGGGCCGACGGCCTGGACGTTCCCGTCTTCGCCCGCGGCGCGCAGGCGGACTATTGCCTCTGGGTCTCGTGCCTGGGGTGCTACGACGAGCGCGGCTCGCGCGTCGCCCGGGCGCTGGTGAAGCTCCTCGGCGCCGCGGGCGTCTCCTACGCGACGCTGGGCGAGGAGGAGGGGTGTTGCGCCGAGGCGTTTCGGCGGCTGGGCCACGAGTATTTATATAAGATGAAGCTGGAGGAGAACGCCGCGGCGTTCGCGCGCTACGGCGTCAAGAGGATCATCACCGCCTGCCCGCACTGCTACAACACGTTTAAGAACGAATACGCCACGCTCGGCTGTGAGCTGGAGGTCCACCACCACGCCGCGTTCCTGCTCGAGCTCGTGAAGGCGGGCAGGTTGAACGTCGACGCGTCGGCCCTCGGCGCCGTCGCCTACCACGACTCCTGCTACCTCGGCCGCTACAACGGCATCTACGAGGCGCCGCGGGCGCTCGCGCGGGCCGCGGGCGCGGACGTCGTGGAGTTCGCGAAGAGCCGGGCCCGCGCGTTCTGCTGTGGCGCCGGCGGCGGCCGGATGTGGCTTGAGGAGACCATCGGCCAGCGGATAAACGTCGCGCGGGCGGAGCAGGCCGTCGCGACGGGCGCGGACGCCGTCGCCGTCGCCTGCGGCTATTGCCTGACGATGCTCGACGACGGCCTGAAAGACATTAACGCCGGCATCCCCGTCAAGGACGTCGCGGAGCTGTTGGCGGAGGGGCTGGCGGCTTAGCTATGCGCGCGCTTAGCGCCGGGGCCGCAACGCCCTTGACGCCGGCGCTGGCGCGAGCGTATAATGGGGCGACGCGAAGGAGGGCTCGGTACGCGGGGCGGCCGAGGCGGTGAGGGTAAAGTTATTAAGTACCGTTTTAAGCAAGGAGGATTAACGGAATGCACGCATATGACCGGTTTCTTCCCGAGTGGTTCACCCTTATTCGGTCGCGCCAAATCACACTACCGCGTTTTCAACGGTTCGAAGCGTGGGCGCATGGAGAAATTTCGGCTCTACTAACTACGGTACTCCGCGAGTTACCGGCGGGGGCAACGCTCATCCTCCAAGTAGGCGACGCGGAAAAGTTTAAGAGCCGTGCGATGGTAGACGCCCCGACCGAAGGTGATAGGGTAACAGAACAACTACTAGATGGGCAGCAGCGGCTTACGGCACTTTGGCGGACTTTTAACGATAAGTTTACGGACCGGACTTACTTAATAGGTTTCGAAAATAATCCGACGGATCCCGCTAAGAGGTTACCCTATGTCTACGGGCAAGCGCGATGGTATAAGAACGGTAACCGTTATCCAATGTGGGTCGACGACCATAAGGAGTGCTGGCGCCGCGGTTTTATTCCAGTTAAATTAATTCGTCCAGAAGATATCCTCTCGGAAATCCGCGAATGGATCCATATCGCCGGGGGCGTAGACGATAAAAACCAAAACGAACTATTCGATCTAATCATCAACTTACGGGACAAGGTCAAGGCGTTTAACTTACCCTACTTGGCCTTACCGCCGGATACATCCAAAGAAGTAGCTATAGACGTATTCATAAAAATGAATACGAGTTCTGTACGTCTTTCTACGTATGACATTGTCGTAGCTCTCGTCGAAGAAGAGACCGGTATGTCGCTCCACAAACATGTCGAGGTTTTAGCTGAAGCTGTACCACGCGCAAGCGATTACGCGGATTTACCGAGTGTCGTACTCGATACTGTCGCTTTGCGACAAAACCGGACCCCTAGCCAAGCGGGTTATAAAGGTATCGACTATGATTGTATGCTAAAAGAATGGGATAAGATTGTTGAAGGTATAAACGGTATGGTTATTTTCCTTGAGGAAGAACGCATTTTTGATAGCCAGCGATTACCGAGTTACGCGCCACTCCCTGTTATTGCCGCGGTTTGGGAATATCTCCCTACACAACCGGACCGCCTTGGTAACGCCCGACTTCTATTACGGAAATTTTTATGGAGGGGATTCCTAACTTCGCGTTACGAAAAGTCAACGGCCACGTACGAGTTGCAAGATTTCCGTGGATTACGCAATATACTACGCGATGGGAGTAGTGAAGTAAACGTTCCGATTTTTAATGAAAATGAATACCCTATACCGAATAAAGATATGATGCTTCCGGCGAACTGGCCGAGGCGGAAAACTACGTTGGGTCGTGGGATATTGGCTTTGCAACTTAAATACGGGGGGGTGGATTTTGCTGATGGGAGAGAAGCCTCGGTCGTTTCCATTACTTCAAAGGAACATCCCCGTGAATACCATCACCTATTCCCAGAGTCGACATTGGAAGATGCCGGAATAGCCGACGAAGATATTTATAGCGCGTTAAATTGTGCATTAATTACGTGGCGTACTAACCGTACACTCTCTAATAAAGATCCTATCGGTTATCTTAAAGAAAGGGCCGATATTTGCACGCTCGGGGAAGATGAATTACGGCGACGTTTAAGGACGCACCTAATTCCTTACGAAAAATTAGCGGTAGGGTATGCCGGTTTAAGTGACGAAGAACGCCGGCGTCGCGTTCCAAGAGATTACGATGCGTTCCGTTCTGCTAGGGCCGAACTCGTAGAAAGAGCTGCGCGAAAAGTATGTGAAGGTAATCCGGTTGAACTTAACGAAATATTTAATAGTACCGGCTAAATCGGATAACCAGGTTTTGGACTGGGGGGTCCCGTTTTTCAATATCCGTATAGGAATAACCGGGTAATTTAATCCGGTCTTCTATCCCCCAAAAACCCCTATGCCCGTTAACGATTACACCCGCCGCGCTGAGTTCCAAACCGTCCTCTGCAATTTCCCCGCATCCTCCCCCTTGACGCCGGCGCCGTTCTATGTTATATAATTAACCGACGAAGGAGCGAATATGGATTATCACCGGCCGGCCAACGTAATCATTATAATTAGCGACCTTATCGGGTCGGGCCGGCGCCCTATGCCTTGAGATTTTAGCTTAGACGAAACGCACGCGAGCCGGCCCCGGGCCGGCTTTTCGTATAATGGGCGGCGGCCGCGGCGCGAATTTCGCTTGACTTGGCCGCGAAAGTCTTGTAAAATGCGCGGCTTCCCGCCGCGCCTAGGCGGAGGCAGCGACGATGGCCGATTACAAAGACACCCTCAAATTACCCCGGACGGCCTTTCCGATGAAGGCCGAGCTCAGCCGGCGCGAGCCGGAGGTCCTCGCGTTCTGGGAAGAGGTCGGCATTTACCGGAAAGTTCGGGAGGCGCGGCAGGGCGCCGACATCTACGTCCTCCACGACGGCCCGCCCTACGCCAACGGCCGCATTCATATGGGGACCGCGCTCAACAAGGTCCTCAAGGACATCGTCGTGAAGGCCAAGACGATGGCCGGCTTCGACGCGCCCTACGTCCCGGGGTGGGACTGCCACGGCCAGCCGATCGAATACGAGGTCGTCAAGGGGGCCCGGGCCCGCGGCGAGGAGCTCGCGGCCGCGGAGGTGCGCGCGCGGTGCCGGGCCTACGCCGAGAAGTTCGTCGCCCTCCAGCGCGAGGACTTCCAGCGCCTCGGCGTCTTCGCCAGCTGGGAGGCGCCCTACCTCACGATGGACCCGCACTACGAGGCCACCGTGGTCGCGACGTTCCGCCGGATGGCGGGGGACGGCCGCATCTACCGCGGCCTGAAGCCGGTCCACTGGTGCTACTCGTGCGAGACGGCCCTCGCCGAGGCGGAGCTCGAATACAAGGACATAAAGTCGCCGGCGGTAACGGTCCGCCTCGAGGTCGTGGAGGGCCTCGACGAGTTGCGGGCGCAGGCGCCGACGTATCTGGTCATCTGGACGACGACGCCCTGGACGCTCCCCTCGAACCTGGCGTGCGCGGTGGGCGAGAGCTACGAATATGAGGCGGTGCGCGCGGGCGACGCGATATACGTCCTCGCGCGCGAGCTGGTGGCGCCTACGATGAAGGCCGCGGGCCTCGAAGACTATAAAACCGTCGCGGCGTTCGCCGGCGGTGAGCTCACCGGAGTTAAATATCGCCACCCGTTCGTGGAGCGCGTTTCGCCGGTGATACTAACGGACTTCGTTACGCTGGAGCAGGGCTCGGGCGTCGTCCATATCGCTCCGGGGCACGGCGCCGACGACTTCTACGCCGGCGTCGCGCACGGCCTGGAAATACTCTCGCCGGTGGACGAGAAGGGCCGCTTCACCGCCGAGGTCCCGGAATACGAGGGGACGTTGGTCTTCGACGCCGACGCGCTTATCGTGGAACGGCTGAGAGAAAGCGGCGCCCTCCTCTACGACGAGGAGGTCGAGCACTCCTATCCCCACTGCTGGCGGTGCAAGGAGCCGCTCCTCTTCCGAGCGACGAAGCAGTGGTTCGTCTCGATGGCGGCGCACGACCTTCGGACCACGGCCCTCGCGGAGATACCCAAGGTCGAATGGATACCCCGGTGGGGCCGCGAGCGGATAACGGGGATGCTGGAGAACAGGCCCGATTGGTGTCTAAGCCGCCAGCGCTCGTGGGGCGTCCCCATCCCGGCGCTTTTGTGTGCGGCGTGCGACGAGCCCTACTTCGACGACGCGTTCCTCGCGCGGGTGGAGGCATTGGTTCGGGCGGAGGGTATCGAGGGTTATTGGCGCGCGGACGCCGCGGCGTTGGCGCCGGCGGCGACGTGCCCGAGCTGTGGCGGCGCCGAGTGGCGCAAGTCGGAGGATATCCTCGACGTATGGTTCGAGAGCGGCACGAGCCACCTCGCCGTTCTCCCGGGTCGCGAAGGGCATCACTGGCCCGCGGACCTCTACTTGGAGGGGTCCGACCAACACCGCGGGTGGTTCCAGCTCTCGCTCCTCATCTCGTTATGCACGCGCGGCGCGGCGCCCTACCGCACCGTCGTAACGCACGGCTTTATGTTGGACGCCGACGGCAAAGCGATGCACAAATCCGCGGGCAACGTCATCCCGCCGCAAGAAGTGGTCGAGGAATACGGCGCCGACGTCCTCCGCCTATGGGTGGCCTCGGAGGACTACCGGACCGACATCCGCCTCTCGCGCGAATTGCTCGGGCAGGTGGCGGAGACGTATCGCCGCATCCGCAACACCGCGCGCTTCCTGCTCGGCAACCTGGGCGACTTCGAGGCGGCGCGCGACGCCCTCCCGCCGGCGGCGTGGCCCGAGCTCGACCGCTTCGCCTATCAACGTTTCAAAAGGCTCTCGCAGAAGATATATCGCGCTTACGAGCGCTTCGACTTCCACGTTGTCTATCACCTCGTCCACGACTTCTGCGCCGTCGACCTCTCCGCGTTCTATCTGGACGTAATAAAGGACCGGCTCTACTGCGACGCCGCCGCCGGCGCCGGCCGCCGCGCGGCGCAGAGTTGCCTCTACCTCCTCGCCCGCGGCCTCGCGAAGCTCCTCGCGCCCGTCATCCCCTTCACCGCGGAAGAGGTCTGGCGCCACTTCCCCACGGACGAGCGCGAGCCGCAGAGCGTGCACGTCGCCCGGTGGGACGACGTCGAGATTTCTAGCGAGGACGACGAGCTGGAGGCGAAGTTCTCTCGCCTCCTCGCGGTGCGTGAGGTCGTATTGAAGGCGTTGGAGGATGCCCGGGCCGCCGGCGACATCGGCCACTCTCTGGAGGCCGCGGTGGAAGTCGCCGTCGCCGCGGACACCTTTGAGCTGTTGGCCGCGGAAGAAGCGAACCTCGCGACCTATTTCATCACGTCGGCGGCGATGGTAACGCGTTTAGCCGGCGAGGGTGACGACGTTAAAGTGAAAGTAAGCAAGGCCGCCGGCGCCAAATGCCAGCGGTGTTGGCAATACCTACCGTCGGTGGGCGAGGACGCCGCGCACGCCGACTTATGCGCCCGGTGCCGGGCGGTAATCACGGGAACGGTTGAAGGCTGAGAGACGGACGCCGTCGGGCGCCGCGAACTGAGGTCAGCGTATGAACAAACGGGAGCGGAAGAAGTTCGAGAAGATGTTACGGGAACTCCACGAGCAGAAGGTCACCTATCTCGCGATGCTCCGCGAACTCTCGCTCTCTAAGACACAGCGTGAGGACAGCGGCGACGTCTCGGCCTTTACCTCCCACCCCGCCGACATCTCGACCGAGTCCGACGAAAGGGAAAAGATCGCGACGTTGATAAGCCGAGAAACCCGCGTCTTGAAAGAACTGGAGGTTGCGCTGGAGCGGGTCCAGACAGGTTCCTATGGTAAATGTCAAGCGTGCGATGCGACGATACCTCTCGCCCGCCTTAAAGTCGTGCCGTTCGCGACGTTGTGCGTGAAATGCCAGGCGGAGAGCGAAAAGGGTTAAGGGGCCGCCGCCGCTATGCCCTCGCGGGCGCGCTGGCTGTCGGCTTGGTCGCCGCCGACCAGCTGACTAAATTCCTCGTAGCTAAACACCTCCGCTTCGGCGAAGTCGTCGGCGTCGTCCCCCGCTACTTCAACCTCGTCCTCTCCAGCAACACCGGCGGCGCCTTCAGCCTTCTCGCGGGCCGGCCGCGCGTCTTCACCGTGCTCTCCCTCGTCGCGATCGTCCTCCTCGGCTACCTCTTCACGAGGCTTGAGGGGAAAACGTTTTCTACGCTCGCGACGGCCGGGGTCCTCGCCGGCGCCCTCGGCAACCTCGTCGACCGCTTCCGCTTCGGCTACGTTATCGACTTCGTTGACCTCCACATCGGCGCGTGGCACTGGTATATTTTCAACGTCGCCGACGCCGCCATTACCATAGGCGCCATCGCCCTCTTCATCTCCACCTTCGTCGGCGAGAGGCGCCGGGCCCGTCGGCGCGAGCCCGAGCCGGCGCCGGAACGGCGGGAAGAAACGTGAAACGCGCGCTACGGTCCGTTATCGCGATAATAGCCCTGTGCGCCACCGCCGGGGCGGCGCCGACGAGCGGCTACTCTTCCCAAAGATATTGGGTCTATTTTACCGACCGCGGCGAGGCGACGGCGGACTTCGACGCCCGCGTCGCCGCGGCGCTCGCGCGCCTTACGCCCGCGGCCCGGGCCCGCCGCGCCAAGGCGGGATACCTAACGCCCCTCGACCCGTGGGACCTCGCGCCGCCCGCGGCGTACGTGGCCGCCGCGGCCGCGGCCGCCGGCGGCGACGTCGTCGTAACGTCGCGGTGGCTGAACGCGGTGAGCATCGCCGCGTCCCCGGAAGCCGCGCTCGCCGCCCGGGCGTTGCCCTTCGTCGCCGCGGTCGCGCCCGTCGCCGGCTGGCCGGCGCCCGAGCTGGCTCCCTCGGGCCGGCGGCCGCCGCCCCCCCGCGACGACATCCACGGCCTATCATTCGACCAATTGAAACAGCTCCAGATAGTCGAACTTCACAAAGAGGGATACTGGGGTAAAGGCGTAACGGTGGGCGTCCTCGACACCGGCTTCAACCTGAACCACGAATCCTTAGTCAACGTCAACGTCATCGCCGCGCGGGACTTCACCGTCGAGGGCGATTGGCGAGAGGACCAGGGCGGCCACGGGACCGCGATCCTCTCCGTCGTGGGCGGCTCCAAGGCCGGCGTCTTTATGGGCGCGGCGCCGGCGGCCGACTTCATCATCGCGAAGACGGAGCTGGTGTCTTCCGAGACGCCGGTGGAGGAAGATTGGTACGTGGCCGGGATGGAATGGGCCGAGGCGCTGGGCGCGGACGTCCTCTCGACGTCGCTGGGCTACCTCGACTGGTATACCTATAAGGATATGGACGGCGAGACCGCGGTGACGACGCGCGCCGCGAACGTCGCCGGCGCCAAAGGGCTTTTGCTTATTACGGCCAACGGCAACCAGGGCCAGGACCCCAATTGGCCTTGGATGATCGCGCCCGCGGACGCGTTTAAGACGTTGGGCGTAGGCGCGGTCGATAAGGACGGCGTCATCGCCGGTTGGTCGTCGCGGGGGCCGACGTATGACGGCCGCATCAAGCCCAACATCTGCGCCCGCGGCGTGGACACGTGGTGCGCCCAGACCGCGGACCCGCACGGCTACTTCCCGTCGGCGGGCACGTCGCTCGCGACGCCGCTGGCGGCGGGCGCCGCCGCGCTCCTTATAGAGAAGCGGCCGGACCTCACGCCGGACGAAGTCCGAATGGCGCTGATGAAGACCGCGACGCGCGCCGCCGCGCCCGATAACTTCTACGGCTACGGCATCGTCCAGACCCGCGACGCCACGCTCTTCGAGCCGGCGTCTATCCCGCCGTTCGAAAAGCCCTACCTCCGCCTCTCGTTCCCGCGGGCGTTCTCGCCCAACGGCGACGGCGACGCCGACACCCTCGACTTCGCCGTCTTCGCCGCGGACGGGGACGGCGTGGAATATTGGCAACTCGCGGTTACGACGCCCGCCGACGCCGGCGACGTCAAAACGCTCTTCTTCGGCAGCGGCGAGGTGAACGACGTTGTAACGTGGGACGGCCGCGACCTCGCCGGCAGTCTCCTCCCGCCGGGCGACTATCGCGCGACCCTCTCGGCGTGGGACCGCTTCGCGAACCTCGCGACGCTCGACGGCGGTACCTTTCACCTCGAGGCCGCGTCGAAGTCGCTGGCCGCGGCGCGCGTGTTCCCCAACCCGTTCGCGCCGGCGCGCGGCCACCGCGCTGTCCACTTCGCCGGCCTCCCGCCCGACACCGACGTCGCCGTCTATAACCTCGCGGGCGAGCTGGTGTGGCGCCGCTTCGCCGCCGCCGGCGGCGAGGTAACGTGGGACGGCGCCTCGACGACGGGCAGCGCCGCGGCCGCGGGCGTCTACCTCTACCGCCTCCGCGGCCCGGGCGGCGACGCCGCGAGCGGCAAACTCGCCATCCTACGGTGACGGCTTAGCGGCACGCCGGCCCCCCAAAAAGTAGGGGCCGGTCTTCAGCTAGCCGGCCCGCCGCTGGCCGATACAAACCGGGCCGACCTGAAGGTCGGCCCCTACGTACGGGAAACCCGGCCGCGAGGCCGGGCTCTTCTCACTCGTTGCCGGCGTCAAAGTCGCCGGCCTGCGGCGCGAGCGGCTTGAGCGCCTGCGCGTCCACCCAGCCGGCCTCGCCCCCCTCGGCGACAACTTGGCACCAGCTCACGCTCCCCGCCTCGTCCGTCGCCGGCGGGCCGGCCTGGGCGACGATATCGCCCTTCTTCAAGATGGCGACCTCGGTCTTGGCCGCGGCGGGGACGCCCACAAGCGAGGTCTCGTCGGCGACGACGACGAACGCGCGGGCGACGTTGTCCCACTCCGTCAGGCCCCGCCGGCCGTCCGCCAGCGTCACGAGGCAATAGGTCCGCGGGCTTTGCGGCGGGCCGACGGCCTCGGCCGCCACCGGCGTCCAACGCGCTGGCCGGGCGACGACGTATTCCTCGTCGTAGTTATGCGCCTCGTCGTAGACGACGGCTTCCTCGGCGACGACGACGTGAGTCGGCGCGAAGGCGAAGGCCGCGGCCGCGGCGGTTACTATCAGCGCTGATAACGCTCTCGCCACGGCGTCATCTTATCATAATCGCCGCCAGCGCGGGCCATAGAAACAAAAACCCGGCCTCGCGCCCGGGCACCGCAAAATATAAGAAGTAGGGGCCGGTCTTTAGACCGGCCCGCCGCTGGCCGATACGAACCGGGCCGACCTGAAGGTCGGCCGCTACGTACGGGAAACCCGGCCTCGCGGCCGCGTTTCCCTCACGCGCGGGTTAGAAAGTATTACTCCTCCCAGCCGTTGTGCGCGGCGTTGCCGCCCCACATCGCCCAGCCGTCGGCCGAACGGTCCTTAACATCTACGCAGAAGATGTTGCCGTAGTCGGTGCCGACGAAGACCTTGCCGCCGACGACCGCGGGTTGGAAGCGAATCGGCTCGGCGGCGTTGAAGCGCCACAGCCCCTTTCCTTCGCCGGAGCGGGCGCAGATGACGGTCCCGCCCACC
>CAZJNB010000038.1:2213-10744 GCA_964547385.1 uncultured bacterium | reverse complement strand
ACGCCCGCAGGTATTCGCGTATATTATGAGGGTATATTGCGGAACAGCTTGTTAATATTATGGTTATGCGCGGCGCCGATGGCGGGGGCGAATACCCCTCTCGCGGTTGGGACGCCCGGTGAGCCGGTTGCCGGCTACGACGCCCGGGCGCGAGCGATGGGTGGCGCCGCCCTCGGCCTTTTTGACGGGAGCAACGTGAACGGTCTTAATCCAGCCGTCCCGGCTTCTTACGGCCGCGCGGTCTTCAACCTTACGGTATTACGTGGTTATAACTCCTACATAACGGCCCAGGGCAAGAGCGTCGAGGTAACGGTTGACGTTCCGGGCGCCGAGCTGACGGTGCCGGTAACGCCGTCGCTCGCGGTAACGTTGGCGTTCCGCGAGCTCTTCAACCAGAATTACGAGGTTACTACGCCGCTCGAATACGAGGGGGAGGTTGTCGGGACGAGCCGCCACCGCGGCGAAGGCGCGGTATACGGGTTTTCGGTGGGAGCGGCGAAGAGCTTCGGCTCGCGGTGGTACGCGGGCGTGGAAGCCGGCTACGACTTCGGCGCGCCGCGCGAGGTCTACCGGAAAGAATTCGACGTCAAGGGCTATTCGGATATTGAAGAGAACTTCGAGGCCAGCTATAAAGGGGCCAAAGGCGTTATAGGGGCGGGTTATAAAGTTAATGAAAAGCTATCGTGTGGGGCCATAGCGACGCTATATACGAGGCACCGGGTACGCGAGAGGTTTTATACGGAATACGCGGAGCTTGGGACAAGCGACCACAACTTCAGCTTTCCGTGGGGCGCGGGCCTGGGTGCCGCGTACGTCTTCGGGCCGCGGGCACGGTTGGCGGCGGACGTCCGTTACGCCGCGTGGTCGAAGTTCCGCGTCGACGGCGCGGCGCGGGGTTACCGGGATACGCTCGAGTTCCGGGGCGGCGCCGAGGGCCGGCTGAGCACGTCGCGGAAGTCCTTCTTCTTGTGGCGGATGCCCTACCGCGTCGGCGCGTTCTACGTCCCGTGGTATACGCGCGAGCACGGCGCGGTGGCAAAGATGGGATTCGCGGTTGGCGCCGGGTATCTCTTCCTGAATAACGAGGAGAGCCGGCTCGACCTAACGTTGGAATACAGCCGGCGCGGCCGTTTCGGAACCAACGGTGTCGAGGAGGAAATGGTAGACTTCTATATGTCCATCGTCGGCCTGGAAACGTGGTTGGGTAAAAGAGAGAAAGAGGATTAATATTCCCTCGCCGTTACCGCACGTTAAGGAGTGGATTATATGAAAACGAGATTGGTTTTGGCCGGCGTGCTCTTGGCGACGGCGATACCTGCGGCAAGCGTCGCGGCCGACGAGAACGGCCAAACGGAATTCAAGTTCGCCTACGTGCAGATGGAGAAAGTCCTGGCGGATTACGTGTTATTCGGCGAGGCCAAGGACGAGGCCCGGGCGAAAATCAAGGACGAGCAGATCGTCGACCGGCAGAAGCTGAACGAATATCAGGCGGATATCGACGCCTTGGAGAAAAAACTCGCGGGCCCGCTGACGCCCGAAGCCAAGGCCGAGGCGGAGGACGCATACCGCCAGGGCGTTCAAGAGGCCCTCGACTTCCGCGACTCGCTCGTTACGAAATACAAGAAGCTCGAGCAGGATACGTTCGCGCCGGTGTGGGAGAAGGTCTACGAGAAGGTCGCCTCCTACGCGGAGAAGAACGACTACGACGTCGTCTTCGATTATTCGGCCCTCTTGCTCTACGCCGGCGAAAAGTACGATATCACCGAAGACGTTATCACCGAGTTGAACGAGGAGGCCGGCGTCAGCGAATAGCCGGCGCGGGTTTATATCGGAGGAGTATGGCCGAATATAGTGTCCGGGAGCTGGCACAGGCCATAGGCGGCGACGTCGTAGGTGACGGCGAGGTAGTAATCCGCGCCGCGAACGGTATCGGCGAAGCCGGGCCCGACGAAGTAAGTTTTATTGCTCGCTCCAAGTATTTACGCGGCCTCGAAGATACGCGCGCGGGCGCGGTGGTCGTGGCACGCGACGTCGTCGCCGCGGGTGTAACGTTGGTCCAGGTAGACGAACCGTACGTCGCTTTCGCAAAGGTTTTAGAGATGTTTGCGCCGCCGGCCGCGGTCCCGGCGGGCGTTTCGGCGTTGGCGTTTATACACGAAACGGCCGAGCTCGGCGAAGCAGTCGGCATCGGCCCGTTCGCGGTCGTCGCGGCCGGCGCGACGGTGGGGGCAAGGACGACCATCGGCGCCGGGACTTATATAGGCCGCGACGCGGTGGTGGGGGTGGACTGTCGCCTTTACGCTAACGTCACTCTACGGGAACGGGTCCGCATCGGCGACCGCGTAATCATTCACCCCGGCGCCGTCTTGGGCTCGGACGGCTTCGGCTTCGCGACCGCCGGGGGCGTCCACCATAAGATCCCGCAAATCGGTACCGTCGTCGTCGAGGACGACGTCGAGATCGGCGCGTGCTGTGCGGTCGACCGGGCGACGATGGGGGAGACGTGTATAGGCGCCGGCGCCAAAATCGACAACCTGGTCCAAATTGCGCATAACGTCCATATCGGCGCCGGGACGCTCATCGCGGCACAGACCGGCATCGCCGGCTCTACGACCGTCGGTAAGTATTGCGTCTTCGGCGGCCAAGTAGGCGTAGTCGGTCATATAGATATCGGCGACGGCGCGGTCCTCGCGGCCCAGGCCGGCGTATCGAAGTCGGTTCCCGGCGGAAAAACGTATTTTGGCTACCCGGCGCGTCCTATATTGTATGTGAAGAAGAGAGAGGCGCGCATCAATATGCTCGAGAAGCTCTTCGCGCGCGTCAAAACGCTCGAGAAAGAAGTAGCCATTTTGAAGGAGCGCGGCTGAGGGCCGGGCGATTACTCCTATGCTTTCCGCTAACGAAAAACAACAGACGATAGCCGATGAGATGACGGTTGCGGGCGTCGGGCTCCATACGGGCCAAGAAGTCCGGGTAACGTTTAAGGCCGCGCCGGCGGACACGGGCCTCGTCTTCGAGCGGGTGGACCTCGAAGGCCGGCCTCGCGTTCATGCCCGCGTTGAACACGTTACGAGCGCCAGCCGGGGGACGAATCTGACCGAAGGCGGCGTAACTATTCATACGGTGGAGCATCTCTGCGCCGCGGCGACGGGCCTCGGCATCGATAACCTTCTCGTCGCGATAGATGCGCCGGAGCCGCCGGCGACCGACGGCTCGAGCGTCGTCTTCGCCCGGGCGCTCCTGGAGGCGGGCCTGGTCGCCCAAGAGGAGCCCCGGCGCTTTATTAAACTGGACCGGCCTTTCGATTATCAACAAGACGGCGCCGAGTTGACGCTCGTGCCGGAGGAGGGCCTTCGGATATCTTTTACGATCAAGTTTGACCACCCGTATCTGAAATCGCAATTTTACAGCTTCGAGGTGTCGGGTGATAACTTTGCCGAAGAAATTGCGCCCGCGCGAACGTTTGCTTTGGCGAGCGAAGTAGAGATGCTGCGGCGAGCCGGTTTAATAAAAGGCGGGAGTTTGGAGTGCGCCGTTGTTGTCGGCGACGACGGCCCGGTCAATGAGGAAGGTTTCCGCTTCGACGACGAGCCGGTCCGGCATAAGATTTTAGATCTTATCGGCGACCTGACGCTGTTCGGCGCACGGCTTAAAGGGCATGTTATCGCGATGTGCTCGGGCCACGGCGTCAACGTCCGTATGATAAGGAGCGTGAAAAGATATATGTCGGAGAGGGCCCAGCTACCGCCTTTCGACCCGGGACAGACGCTGTTCGATATCGAGAAGATTATGGAATACTTGCCGCACCGCTACCCGTTTCTTCTCGTCGACCGGATCGTGGACTACTGCGCCGGCGAATACGTCATCGGCCTGAAGAACGTCACCTACAACGAGCCCTTCTTCCCCGGCCACTTTCCGAACACGCCGGTGATGCCGGGCGTCCTCGTCCTCGAGGCGATGGCCCAGGTCGGCGGCGTTCTCATCATGCAAATGGTCGAGAACGCCGGCGACGTGCTCATTTATTTTATGGCGATCGATAAGGTGAAGTTCCGCAAGCCGGTCGTACCCGGTGACCAGATAATTTTTAAGTTGGTACCGTTGAAGAAGTTTGCCGGTAAAGTCGCTTCGATGCGCGGCGAGGCCTTCGTGAACGGTAAAGTAGTCGCCGAAGGCGAGTTCAAAGCGATATTAGTCAATAAAAAAAGCCGGTCATAACGCCGGCGCCGCCTTTGGGACTACTTGTTGAAAACTCTTATAGTCGGCAAGCAACAATTGTATTAACAAGTAGTTGCGCCCGTTAGTTAAAGTTAATAATACGTTGATAAGCTAAGATAATTGGCTGAAATTCATAAAACGGCGATAGTAGATGCCCGGGCGAAAATTGGCGCGCGCGTAACGGTCGGTCCGTACGCGGTGATAGAAGGCCCGGTGGTCCTTGGCGCCGGGACCGAGGTTGCCGCTTTCGTTTTAATAACGGGGCAGACGACACTCGGCGAAAACTGCCGCGTTTTTCCGCACGCGGTATTGGGGACGATACCGCAAGATTTGAAGTTCGGCGGGGAGCCCTCGAGTCTCGAGATCGGCGCCCAGACGACGGTGCGCGAGTTCGTAACGGTCAACCGGGGGACGCGGGCGTCGGGGACTACCCGCGTCGGCGTCAACTGCCTGCTAATGGCGTACGCGCACGTGGCCCACGATTGCGTGTTGGGCGAAGGCGTAATTATGGCGAATTGCGCGACGCTCGCCGGGCACGTCGAGGTGGGGGAATACGCCACCGTCGGCGGCCTTTCCGCGGTCCACCAGTTCACCCGCATTGGGAAATACGCTTTCGTCGGCGGTATGAGCCGCGTCAGCCAGGATATAATTCCCTACGCGCTGACCGCGAGCGAGCCTACGCGAGTTGTCGGCATCAACGTTGTCGGCTTGGCTCGCCGCGGCTTCGACGCCGAGACGAAACGACAGCTCAAGCGCGCCTATAACATATTATACCGCGAGGGGTTGAATACGAGCCAGGCACTCGAGACGTTAAAAGCCGAGTTCGGCGACGTGCCGGCGGTGCAAGATATAATTACTTTTGTGGAAGGTTCCGAACGCGGCATCCTCAAATAGCAACTAATCCTTTTTTAACGGGGCGAACGGTCGCCTCTTCTAATAGCGGTAGCCGTATGAAGAAGTTGGACGGTAGAGTCGGGATAATCGCGGGCTCGGGGCAGATGCCGCTTCTCGTTATGGAGGAGGCGGTCGCGCGCCATCCCGAAGGCGTCGCGGGCGTGTTCGCCATATGCGTAACCGACGAGGGCGCCCGCCGTCTACGCGACCGTATCCACGTCGAGCGGGTATCGTTGGGCCAGGCGTCCCGGGCGATTAAAATCCTCAAGAAGAACGAGGCGAAGTTCTGTGTCTTCGCCGGGAAAGTGGACAAGGCGCCGGTACTCGCGGGTTTGAAGGTGGACGCGCGGGCGATAAAGATACTGGCGCGCGTCCGCGACTTCTCGGACGACGCGTTGATGGCCGGCCTCGTACGGGAGCTGGAGCGAGAGGGTTTTGAGGTCTTGGCGCAAACCGATATCCTCCAACGATACCTCGTCGAGGCCAAAGTGTATACGAAGAGGCGGCCTACGAAGCGGGAGCGCGAGGATGTTGCCTTCGGCCTGGAAAAGGCCCACGGCCTGGCGGCTTTGGCGATAGGCCAAACGGTCGTCGTTCGTAATAAAGCCGTTCTGGCCGCGGAGGCGCTGGAGGGAACGGACGAGACGATTCGCCGGGGCGCCAAGCTCTCCGGCGGGAAAGGCGGCGTCGTCGTCAAAGCGATGAACCCCGGCCAGGACCGGCGTTTTGATATCCCGACGGTAGGGCTCGCGACGTTACGTCTTCTTTTGGGCGGCGGCTTAAAAGTCCTCGCGTTGGAAGCGGGCTCGTCGTTTCTCATCGACCGCGAAGAAGTTAAGAGCGCGGCGAACGGCGCGAAGATAACGGTAGTCGGCGTTGCCGATGGCGATACGGGCGTTCGGGCGCGCCGGCGCGTCCGCCGGCGTTAATTGTGCGTTCGGCGCGTTATGGGAAAGGGTCCCGATAGCGTGGCGGTTCTTTCGCCGGCCGCGGCCGCGGCCCTCCGGGGTTTCAAGACCTACCTCCTCGCCGAATGTGGCCTAAGCCCGAACAGCGTCGCGGCCTATCTGCGCGACGTGGAGAACTTTATCGCCCACGCCGGTAACTATAAGAACGTCCGGCTCGACGACGTCGTTACCTACGTTCGGCGGATGTCGGCCGAGGGTGCCGCGGCGTCGTCGCTGGCGCGCCGTCTCTCCTCGCTCCGCGTCTTTTACCGCTACCTGCTCGGGGAGGGAGAAGTCGCGGCGTCGCCGCTCGAATTCGTGGATACGCCGAAGCGGCCGCGTCGCCTGCCGGATTACCTCGAGCTGGGCGACGTGGAGGCGATAATTGGCGCCGCGGCGCGGGAGTTGGATGCGGCCGTGGCGGCGAACGTGTCGCCGAGCCGAATCCTCGCCGCGGCGCGGAACGCGGCTCTGCTCGCGCTCGCCTACGCCTGCGGCCTCCGCGCCAGCGAACTCGTGGGCCTGAGGCGCGCGGACGTTGACCTCGGGCTGGCGGTGCTCCGCGTGCGGGGCAAGGGCGGAAAGGAGCGTCTCGTTCCCTTCGGCGCCGTCGCGAAGGATTTGCTCGAGAAATATCTATCGTTATTAGACGCCGGGGCGGCCGAGAGCCCGTTCCTCTTTCCGTCGCCCAAGCGCCGCGGGCCCATTAGCCGCCAGCTGTTGTGGCTTGTGGTGACGCGTTACGCGGCCCGGGCCGGCGTGAAAGGGGTGAAGCCCCACCTCTTCCGCCACACGTTCGCGACTCACCTCATCCAGGCGGGCGCCGATATCCGAACGGTTCAGGAGCTTTTAGGCCACGCCAACATTACGACGACGCAAATATACGCGCATCTGGACACGGTGAGCCTAAAAAAATTCCACGATAAATACCACCCGAGGAAGTAGCCTATGTTCACCGCCCAATGGTGGCTCGACAAGCTGTATTTGGCGCCCGGCATCCTCTTCGGCCTCGTCATCCACGAAATCGCCCACGGCTACGCCGCCTGGCGTCTGGGCGACCCGACGGCGAAGCGCGCCGGTCGCCTGAGCTTCAATCCCCTCAAACACCTCGACCTCCTGGGGACCGTCGCCCTCTTCGTCGCCCGTATCGGATGGGCGAAGCCGGTGCCGGTGGATGCGCGCAACTTCCGCAACCCCCGCAAGGGCCTTCTCATCACCTCCCTCGCCGGGCCGGCGTCCAACCTCGTCGTCGCCGCGGTCCTGGGGCTCGGCCTCGGCGCCTTCTTCGCCTACGCGCTCTCTTCGCCCGCGGCGTTTAACTCGTCTTGGCTCCGCCTTCTCTACTTGGTCCTCTTCAACGCGGTCTATATTAACGTCGTTCTCGCGGTCTTCAACCTCTTCCCGGTCCCGCCGCTCGACGGCTCGAACGTGCTGTGGGGGCTTTTGCCGCGCGCCGCGGCGGCCTCCTACGGCCGCTTCATCAATCGCTATGGCCGAACGGTCCTCATCGTCTTCTTCTTGGTCATCTTCTTCGGACCTTCCTTCGGCGTCCCCCTCTTCCAGTGGGTGTTGATGCCGCCGATAAAGCTCTTCGTCCGACTCTTTACCGGCTTCTCGTTGGGAGAGCTGTGGTATTTCTACGGCGCCCTCTCGAGCCTGTAAACGCGCCTAAGCCTACGAAAAAGCCGCCCGGCTTGAGGGCGGCTTTTCTTTAAGATATGAACGCTTATCTGAACAGCGCCTTAACTTTCCCGAACGACGTGGGCTCGACCGTTATATTGCCCGGGCAGTGGACCTTCCAGATGCGATGCGAGCCGGACGAGGTCCCGATCCAGAGGTAGTGGCCGAGGTAGCACATCCCGCCGGGGGTGTACGCGGGCGCAAGGAACGACGCGACTAAGGAGCCGGACGTATCGTAGCCGTAGATTCGGGAGCTATAGCCGCCCCAGATGAGGTTGTTGTTGTAGTCCCAAGCGAGGTCGAAGACGGCTGGGTTCGGGGGAAAGGAAGAGTAAATGCTGCCGTTTGTATAGTTCTGGCGATACACAAGCGGCGCGAACGATTCGCTCGAGAAGAGGGCTTGGGGGCTCGAGCCGCCGGCGCCGCCCTGGAGCGCGAGGCCGCCGGTCATATAATGCCCGGCGGTAAACGAGGAGTAGATACTGCCGTTAGTGGCGTTGAACAAGTAGATGTAATTGGTGAAGGAGTCGCCGACGTAGAGGTACCCGCCCATCCTGTGGGTTAGGCCGTGGGTAAAAGCCCCGAACGGCGATACCATCGAGCTGTAGATAGAGCCGGTATTAGCGTTCATCCGGTAGATGTGGTAACCTGACGAACTACAATAGACCCAGAAAAAGTAAATATTGTCGGATATGGCGAGGGCTACGGGATAGTTGGCCGGCGACGGGAACGAGGCGACTACGTCGCCGAGGGCAGCGAAGGCGGCGCTGGCCGCGAACGCCGCCGCGGCCGTAA